>CAZEGY010000191.1:0-6803 GCA_964511815.1 uncultured Rhodovulum sp. | reverse complement strand
CCTTGCCCGAGCTGCCCGAGGTCGAGACCGTCCGCCGCGGCCTCGAGCCCGTCGTCGTCGGCCACACGATCGCCCGGGCCGACGTGCGCCGCCCCGACCTCCGGCGCCCGTTCCCCCCAGGCCTCGCCGCCCGCCTGACCGGCGCCCGCGTCGACGCGCTCCGCCGGCGCTCGAAGTACCTGCTCGCCGACCTCGACCTGGGCGAGACGCTGATCGTCCACCTCGGCATGACCGGCCGCGTCCTCGTCTCCGGCGCCCCCGTCGGCGCCTTCCACCACCCGCACCCGGCGCCGGAGAAGCACGACCACGTCGTCCTCGACCTCGACGGCGGCGCCCGGATCACCTTCAACGACGCCCGCCGCTTCGGCCTCATCGACCTCGTCCCGACCCCCGCGCTCGACGCCCACCCGCTCCTCGCCGGCCTCGGCCCCGAGCCCCTCGGCAACGCCTTCTCGGCCGCCTCCCTCACCGCCCGCATGGCCAACCGCATCGCGCCCCTGAAGGCCATCCTCCTCGACCAGCGCGTCGTCGCCGGCCTCGGCAACATCTACGTCTGCGAGGCGCTCTGGCGCGCCCGCGTCTCGCCGCTCCGCGAAGCCGGCGCGGTGACGCCCGACGAGACCGAGACCCTCGTCGCCGCCATCCGCGGCGTCCTCACCGAGGCCATCGCCGCCGGCGGCTCGTCCCTGCGCGACTACCGCCAGGCCGACGGCGAGCTCGGCTACTTCCAGCACGCCTTCTCCGTCTACGGCCGCGAGGGCGCCCCCTGCCCGCGCGGCGACGGCATCGTCGCCCGCGTCGTCCAGTCGGGACGGTCGAGCTTCTTCTGCCCCGCCTGCCAGCGGTGACCGCGGCTACTGTCGCCGCAGCGCCGCCTCCCACAGCCCGCCGGCGGCGGCGGCGTCGGCCTCGCCGAGGCTGATGACGACGATGGCGAGGGCGCCGGTGAAGCGGAAGGGGGCCTCGTAGTCGGCCGACACCGGCGAGGGGTCGTTCATCCCGCACTGCGCGCTCAGGAGCCCGAAGCCGGCGGGAAAGCCCATCGGCAGGTCGGCCGTCGCGAGCGCGGCGCCGTCGCCCGTCAACGTCAGCCGCGCCGCGCCGCGGTCGAGCACCAGCGTGCCGGCGAGCCGGGTCAGACCGCGGGCCAGCGGCCGGGCCGAGCGCAGCACGGTGTGGCGGCCAGCGAGGTTGTAGTCGAACGCGAGCCGCCCCGCCTTGACGAAGAGCGCGAAGCCCGCGGCGCGGCGCCCGTAGGCGAAGAGCACGCCCTCCTCGCCGCCGGCGAGCGGCGCGACCTCGGCCTCGACCGTGAACGACCGCATCGCGAAGTTCGGCCCCGACACCGGGGTCAGGAGCCGCGTCCCCGGCAGCATGACGAAGCGCCGGCGCGCGGTCGTCGCCGGGTCGCGGGCGAAGGCGCGGGCCTGCGCGCGGTCGTCGAGCGGCAGCACGCCGAAGCGCCGCGCCTCCTGCCACCACAGCGCCTCCAGCGCCGCGACGCGCTCGGGCTCGGCGCCGGCGAGATCGCGGGTCTCCGAATAGTCGGCCGCGAGGTCGTAGAGCTCCCAGCGGTCGGCGTCGTAGGGCTCGCCCGCGCGGTGGCGCGTCACCGCCTTCCACCCGTCGCGATAGATCCCCCGCTGCCCGCCCATCTCGAAATACTGCACCGTCCGCCGCGACGCCGCAGCAGCGTCGTCGAACGTATAGGCGAGCGACGTGCCGTGGATCGGCAGCTGCTCGACGCCGCGATGGACCGCCGGCGCCGCCACGCCGGCGAGCTCGAGCACCGTCGGCGCGAGGTCGACGACGTGGTGGAACTGCGCCCGAACCCCGCCGCCGTCGCCGATGCCCGCCGGCCAGTGCACGATCAGCGGCGCGCGGATGCCGCCGCCGAAGGTGAACTTCTTGTACATCTTCAGCGGCGTGTTCCCCGCCTGCGCCCAGCCGGCGGGATAGTGGTTGTGGCTCCACGGCCCGCCGAGCCGGTCGATCGCCGCCCGGTTCTCCGCGAGCGTGTCGGGCAGGCCGAGGAAGTAGCGGTACTCGTTCTCCGAGCCGAACGCCCCGCCCTCCCCGCTCGCGCCGTTGTCCGACATGACGACGAGGAGGGTGTTCTCGAAGAGCCCCCGGCGTCCGAGGAACGCGACGAGCCGCCCGATCTGGGCGTCGGTGTGGGTGGTGAAGCCGGCGAAGACCTCCTGCATCCGGCAGAGCACCGCGCGCGCGTCCTCCGGCACCCCGGCCCACGGGGTCACGTCGGCGTTGTGGTCGGGCAGTGTCGTCCCGGGCGGCACGATGCCCATCGCCTCCTGCCGCGCCAGCACCGTCTCGCGCTCCCGGTCCCAGCCCGCGTCGAAGGCGCCGCGATAGGGCGCGACGAACGCCTCCGGCGCCTGGTGCGGCGCGTGGCAGGCGCCGAAGGCGAGGTAGAGGAAGAACGGCCGCTCCGGCGTCGTCGTCACGTGGTCGGCGACGAAGCCCTGCGCCCGGTCGACCAGATCCTCGCTGAGGTGGTAGCCGTCGCGGTGCGGCAGCGGCGCGTACTCCTGCCCGGACCAGAGCTCGGGCGCGTACTGGTCGTCCTCGCCGCCGAGGAAGCCGTACCAGCGGTCGAAGCCGCGCTGGGTCGGCCAGTTGCGGAACGGCCCGACCGGGCTGCACTCGGCGGGCGGCGCCAGGTGCCACTTGCCGAGGGCGTAGGTGCCGTAGCCGCCGTCGCGCAGCATCTCGGCGAGCGTCGCCGCCTTCGGGCTGATCGCGCCGCGGGCGTTGTCGAAGCCGGTGTCGAAGTCGGCGAGGTAGCCCATCCCGACCGAATGGTGGTTGCGCCCGGTCAGGAGCGAGCTCCGCGTCGGCGAGCACATCGCGGCGACGTGGAAATTCGTGTAGCGCAGGCCGTTCGCGGCCAGCGCGTCGATCGCCGGGGTGCGGATCGAGGCGCCGTAGCAGCCGAGCTGCGCGAAGCCGCAGTCGTCGAGGACGACGAGAACGACGTTCGGCGCCCCGTCGCGCGGGCACGGAGCGGCGGGCCAGTGCGGCGAGCCCTCGTCGACGGTGACCGGCGCCTCGTCGTCCCGGGTCATCGTGCGGTCCGCGCCGTCTTGAGGAGGTCCATCTCCAGGTGGATGTAGTCGCCGCGGTGGCTGCCCTCCGCGAAGTAGAGGACGGTGCCGTCCTGGGCGACGAACAGGCACCGCACCTCGGCGATCGGCGCGTTGACGGCGAGGCCGAGGCTCCGCGCGACGTCGACGTCCGCGGCCGCGATGTCGAGCGTCTGGCGCCCGCCGGCGATGACCACGCCGGGCAGGTCGAGCAGGATCGGGATGACGAGCTCGCGGCGGAAGCGGTCGGGCGCGCGATCGAAGACCGACCGCGCGAGATAGACCGACACGACGCAGTAGGGCCGCCCCTCCCGCGAATGGACCCGGCGCATGTGGACGTAGCCCTCGGCCGCGGCGCGGCCGTCCTCGGCCGTCAGCCGGGGCGCGTCGTCGGTCTCGACGATGTGCTCGAGCTCGGGCGCGTCGCCGCGATAGACCCCGGCGAGATCGGCGAGCGAGGTCTCGACGTGCAGGCGACGCTGGCTCCCCGCCGCGGCGGTGACGAAGGTTCCCCGGCCCTGCTCCGGGGAGAGCAGGCCCTCGCGCGCCAGCAGCTGGACCGCCTGCCGGACGGTGACGCGGCCGACGCCGAATTCCGCCATCAGCCGGTCGATCGTCGGGATCGCCTCGCCGCCTTCCCAGGCGCCGCGACGGATTCGGTTGCGGAGGGCGTCAGCCACCTGCGCATACCGCGGGAGCGGGGTGCGTTCGAACATCGGCCTTCCAAGACGCTTTGGACTCTCGTTGGAATTCATCCTATCATCGGAACGTTCGGCTGATAAGAGGAATCGCGCTGGCGCGTTCCAATAAAATCGATAAAGTGAGTCGTCATTCGACAGAATGCGGGCTCCTGAAGGGGAGGATCAAGCCATGACCAAGGTCTACGGAGACGGCATCGGCAGGCGCACGGTGCTGAAGGGGGCGGCCTCGGCCGCGGCGCTCCTCGCGGCGCCGGCCGTCCTCACCCGCCGGGCGCGGGCCCAGGCGTCGATCGGCGGCGACATCGACTGGAAGCAGGCGGCCGGCACCGCGATCACCGTCGGCGTGATCCCGGCCGGCTACTTCCAGAACCTCGAGACCCTGCTGCCGCAGTTCCGCGAGCTCTCGGGGGTCGACGTGCGGCTCGAGTCGACGCCGCCGGGGCAGATCCGCCAGAAGGCGATCCTCGACCTGTCGAGCAAGACCGGGACCTGGGCGACGTCGGCCACCGACCCGATGTACTACCCGCTCTACGCCGCGAACGGCTGGATCGAGCCGCTGACGAAGTTCCTCGACGACCCGAACCTGACCGACAAGGCGTGGTTCGACTACGAGGACATCCTCGAGAACTGGCGCGGCGCCACCTCGGTCGACGGCGTGCCCTACGGCATCCCCTTCGACGGCGAGGCCACGATCCAGATCTACCGCACCGACCTCTACGACCGGCTCGGCCTCCAGCCCGCCGAGACCCTCGACGACTACGCCGCCAACGCCGCCAAGGTGAACGACCCCGCCAACCGCGTCTGGGGCGCCGCCCTCCGCGGCTTCAAGGGCGCCGGGCAGAACATGTACATCTACCCGTCGATCTTCCTCGCCTACGGCGGCAAGTGGTTCGACGGCGACAAGCTCGTGGTCAACGGCCCCGAGGCCGAGGCCGCGCTCGAGTGGTACGTCGCCCTCCTCAAGTCGGCGTCGCCCGAGGGCGTCGAGAACTGGAACTGGCCCGACATCGCCGACGCCTTCGGCCAGGGCACCCTCGGCTCCTACATCGACACCCACGGCTCCGCCGCGCTCCTCGCCGACCCGGCGAAGAGCAAGGTCCTCGGCAACGTCGGCTTCGCGCGGTGGCCGCAGGGACCGTCCGGCCGCCGCGTCACCTCGATCTGGAACTGGAGCTTCCCGATCAGCGCCTCGGTCTCCGAGAAGGAACAGGCCGCCGCCTGGCTCTTCGTCCAGTGGGCGGGCTCCAAGGAGGTGCAGGCGGCGACCTCGACCGGCTTCGACGGCCCCTACAAGCGCATCGGCGTCAACCGCACGTCGCTCTGGGCCTCGCCCGAGTACACCGCCCTTCTCGACGGCATCGGCGCCGGCCTGACCGAGACGACGATGACCTCGATCCAGGAGGACACCGACGTCGACTGGCGCCCGCGGGTGCCGCAGTGGGCCGCGGTCGGCGAGATCGTCGCGACCGCGGTCCAGGCCGCGCTCGTCGGCCAGGCGACGCCCGCCGCCGCCCTCGACGCCGCGCAGGGCGAGGTCGACGGGGTCATGAAGCAGTGAGCCCCGCCCGGGGCCACGGCAGCCGCGACGCCCTCGCCGCCGGCGAGCGGCGCTTCGCCATCCTGCTCGTGGCCCCGGCGCTCCTCGTCCTCGTGCTGACGACGACGTTCCCGATCGCCTTCCTGGTCTGGAACTCCTTCCAGACGATCAACCTCGCGATGCCCTTCCTCGACGGCTTCGCCGGCCTCGCCAACTACCGCCAGATGGCCGGCGATCCCGCCTTCTGGCACTCCCTCCGCCTGACCGCGATCTACACCGGCACCACCGTCGTGCTCCAGCTCGCCATCGGCCTCGGCCTCGCGCTCCTCGTCCTGCGCATCCCGCGCGGCCAGTGGCTCTTCCGCATCGCCGCGATCCTGCCGATCGTCCTCGCCCCGGTCGTCGTCGGGCTGTTCTGGCGCACCCTGATGTTCGCCCCGAACTTCGGGATGATCGACTACGCCACCCGCGTCCTCGGCCTCGGCACCGTCAACTGGCTCGGCGCGCCGACGCCCGCCCTCGTCTCGGTCATCATGATCCACACCTGGCAGTGGACCCCCTTCGCCTTCCTCGTCCTGCTCGCCAGCCTCGCCTCGCTGCCGCCCGACCTCTACGAGGCGGCGAAGCTCGACCGCGCCGGCGCGTGGAGCCGCTTCCGCCACATCACCCTGCCGCTCCTCCGCCCCGCCATCGTCATCGTCGTCATCATGCGCGCGATGACCGCGCTCTCGGCCTTCGCCGCGATCTACGCCGCGACCGGCGGCGGCCCCGGCACCGCGACCGAGATCCTCAACCTCTACGCCTACCGCATGTCCTTCACCCAGCTCGACTTCGGCTACGGCTCGGCGCTCGCCGTCGCGCTCCTCGTCCTCACCCTCGCGGTCTCCGGCCTCCTCTTCCGCATCCGCACCGCCGGGAGGCGCGCATGACCCCGCGCCCCGGCCGCGCCCGCCGGGCCGTCCTCACCCTCGCCGCCGGCCTCATCCTCTTCGTCTGGGCCTTCCCGGTGCTCTGGGCGGTCGTCGTCTCGCTGAAGCCCGAGTCCGAGGTCCTCGCCTGGCCGCCGAGCCTCTTCTTCGAGCCGACGTTGCGCAACTACCGCGACGCGCTGACCGGCAACCTCTCGATCGCCTCGAGCCTCGTCACCAGCACCATCCTCGCCACGCTGACGACGATCCTGACGATCGTCCTCGCCGTCCCCGCCGCCTACGCCTTCGCCCGCCTGCGCCTGCCGGCGCGCCAGGGCCTCGGCTTCTACACCCTCGTCACCCAGATGATCCCGCCCGTCGGCCTCGTCATCCCCTACTACCTGATCCTCAACCGCGTCGGGATGCTCGACACCTACACCGGCCTCATCGCCGTCTACCTGACCTTCTCGCTCCCCTTCGCGATCTGGCTGATGGTCTCCTACCTCGAGGACATCCCGCGCGAGATGGAGGAGGCCGCCTTCCTCGACAAGGC
>CAZEGY010000190.1:0-6830 GCA_964511815.1 uncultured Rhodovulum sp. | reverse complement strand
CGGGCAGCTCGCGGATGTTGTTCGACTGGGTGAGCCAGATCGCGAAGGCGGCGACCGCGATCATGGTGACGAGGGTGACCATGAACGGCGGCATCTCGAGGCGGGCGACGGCGAGGCCGTTGCCGAGGCCGATCAGCGCGGCGACGGCGAGCATGGCGGCGATGCCGACCAGGGTGGCGAAGGGCACGGTGGCGAGGAGGCCGCCCGCTTCGGTCAGGAGGGTTCCCCAGATCGGGGCGGTCGCCAGCACCTGCGCCGGGGCGGCGGTGGCGATGAGCATGGCGGCGACGACGCTGGTCAGTCCCATGACCGCGCCCTGGCTGAGGTCGATGCCGGCGATGGTCAAGACGAAGGTCTGGCCGATCGCGACGACGAGCAGCGGCCACATGTTCGACATGAGGTTGGTCAGGTTCGCCGGCGTCGAGAGCGTCGGCAGGAACGGCACGAGGACGAGGAAGTAGGCGAGCGACAGGTAGAGGACGAAATAGTCGGAGAGCAGGAGCGTGCGGACGCGCCGGCCGAGGTCGGGCCCGGCCGGGCGCGGAGCGGGGACGCTGATGTCCGGCCGGGGCGTGGCCCCGGCCGGCGGCAGATCCTTCATCTCAGGACTTGTTCTTCAGGAAGCCCTGGGAAAGGAGGACGCAGCCCCACATGTCCATCTCGCGGTCGCCGAGATTGTCGGTGGAGAGCGCGAAGCCCGGGTCCGGGATCACCTGGTTCGGCTGCGCCTCGCCGGCGTCGATGGCGGCGAGAATGGCCGTCAGCGACTGCTCGGCCTCGAAGTAGAGGTCCTGCACCCCGGTGGCGTCGACGAAGCCGTCCTTGATGAGCTGGCAGGCGGTGGCGTCGCCGTCGAGCCCGGCCATCCAGACGTGGCCGTCCTCGCCGGTCTTCTTCCAGAGGCCGCGCGGCTCGAAGACCGAGCGGATGGTCGGGAAGAGGAAGTCCGACGAGGTGAAGAGGAGGTCGACCTGCGGGTTCGCGGTGACCGCCGCCTCGAGGTTGGCGAGCGCGGTGGCGGCGTCCCACTGCGAGGCGACCTCGGTGACGTTGAAGCGGTCGGCGTGCTTGTTGATCGCGGCGTAGAAGCCGTCCTTGCGGCCGACGGCGTTCGGGTCGCCGAGGTCGCCGACGACGATGATGGCATTGAGCTTGCCTTCCGGTTTCGCGGCGAGGGCCTTGTCGACGATCGAGTCGACGGCCTGGCCGGCGATGGTGGCGTTGTCGGCGACGACGACGATGCCCTTCGAGAGGTCGGACGGCGGGCGGTTGAAGACGGCGATCGGCGTGTCGGCGTCCTGGGCCTCGGCGACGATGGTGGTGGCGCTCTCGCCGTCCTGCGGGATCAGGATGATGCCGTCCACGCCTTGGGCGATGCAGTCGCGGACCTGCTCGAGCTGGCGGTTGGCGTCCTCGTTGGCGTTGCGCTCGATCACCGTGTGGCCGGCTTCCTGCAGCGTGGTGGTGATGGCGCCGTGGCCGGCCACCCAGAACTCGGTCTCGAGGTCCTGGAAGGCGAAGCAGATGGTGGCGGCGGAGGCGCCGCCGGCCCAGGCGGTGCCGGCGATGATCGTCCCGGCGGCGAGGGTTTGCAGTCTCTTCATGTCTCTCTCCCTGGTGGTCGTTGCGGTTTCAGGCGGCTTCCTCGGGGTGGCAGATGTCCTTGACGGACTTCAGGACCGCATCGGGCGCGAAGACGCGCTCGAGCCAGTCGTCGCGGAAGATGAGCGGGCGGGCCTGGGCGATGGCCTGCAGGGCGCCGTCGGAGAAGCGGCCCTCGGGGAAGATGCCGAAGGCGATGGCGAGCTCGATGTTGAGGTGGCCGAGGATGAAGTCGTGCGCCGCCTCGCGGGGGACGCCGCGGCGGACGGCCTCGTCGGTCGCCTGCCGGAGCGCCAGCGCCAGCGTGGCGCCGACGGTCTCGGAGAGCGCGGGCTCGAGGATGGCGATCTGCTCGACGGTGCAGCGGTGCGAGCGCATCACCGGCTTGTAGATCTCGCGCGCGACCTCCTCGCAGAGCGCGTAATGCTCGTCGGGGCCCTGCATCAGCGCGCAGACGATGTGCTGTTTGGCGTGGACGCCGCCGAAATGGTCGGCCTGGGCGGCGGGGTCGGTCTCGTCGTTGAAGATCGGCGGGTGGCAGGGGTGGGTGACGAAGTAGGTGACGTCGGCGCGCGCGGGCATCTCGCCGGCGTGCGGGGCGGCGGCGTCGAGGACGATGACGGCGCTGCCGGGGTCGAGCTTCGGCACGATCTTGTGCGCGACCTCGCCGATCGCCCGGTCGGGGACGGCGAGCAGGACGACGTCGGCGCGGGAGAGGGCCTGGCCCTCGTCGAGGCAGTCGAGGCCGGTGGCGGCCTTCAGCCGTGCGCGGCCGGCCTCGGCGACCTCGACCGGTGCGATGTCGAAGCGGCTGCCCTGCAGGTTGGTGGCGAGGCGGACGCCCATCTTGCCGCCGGCGCCCAGGAGCGCGATCTTGGTCATCTAGTTCCTCCTCATGCGGCGGCCGTCCCGCCTGCGGTCTGAAGCCCGTCCCTGACGCGGGCGAAGAAGTCGGGGCCGCCCATCTGGCCGCCCTTCAGCACAAGCTCGATGGTGGAGCCATCCCGGCGGTGTCCGTGGAGCAGCGAGGCGCCGGGGGCGATCGGAGTCTCGGCGGTGAGGGCGGCGAGGCCGAGGGCGCGGGCGCCGTGGCTCGAGGTGTCGCCGCCGGCGATGACGGCGCGGGTGAGCCCGGCCTCGCGGATCAGGCGGTCGAGGAGGCGGCCGAGACCGGTGCCGAGGGCGGGGTCCGCCCGGGCGTCGCTGGTGCCGCGGGCGCTGGCGACGAGGGGGGAGCGGCCGGCGGCGAGGGCAGCGAGGGCGTCGCGGGCGGCGGCATCCCAGTCGGGGGCGCGCGGATCGAGGGGGATGATAGGGAACCCGTCGGCTTCGGCGGCGTCGATCTGGGCGGCGGTCGTGGGCGAGCAGGAGCCGGAGACGACGGCGATGCGCTCGGCCGGGGCGAGGGGTTCCGGCGACGGGGCCGGGGGCAGGAGGCCGGCATGGCGCCAGGCGGCGACGAGGGCGTATTCGACGCCCTGGGAGCCGAGGACGAAGCCTTGCGCCTGCCAGAGGAGGGCTCCGGCGGCGGCGAGGGTCTCGTCGTCGACGACGTCGATGGCGAGGATGCCCCCGCGGGCATCCGCTTCGGCGAGGCGGGCGGGGCCCCGGCCGGACTTCAGGTCGAGGAGGTCGGCGAGGGTGACGGGGAGCGCGGTCTGGCGGGCGAGATGGCGGCGGACGTCGGCCTCGTCCATCGGCGTGACGGGGTGGATCGACATGGTCGGGTGGCGGTCGAGGCGGTGGACGTCCCCGTCTCCGGCGCGGGCGAAGAGGGTGCCGAAGGCCTGCCAGCGGCCGATGCGCGGGGCGGCAACCACGAGCGTCGCGAGGCCGCCCGGGGGGAGGGCGAGCTCGGTCGCGACCCCGATCGAGCCGATCTCGGGGGCGCTGTCGAGGGTGGAGCAGAGCTTGTAGTGCAGGATCGGCGCCCCGAACGCGCGGAGGCCGGCGTAGATGCCGGGCAGCTCGGCGCGCATCCATGCGGGGTCGCGGGTGCGGGCGTCGCCGGCGAGGCCGACGGCGCGGGCGCCGGGGAAGCCGGCGAGCGCCGCGGGCGTCGGCGGGTCGAGGAAGAGGACGGTGGGGAGGCCGGCGAAGGTGAGGACCTCCATCAACGCGCCGGCGCCCGTGAAGTCGTCGCCATAGAAGGCGAGGACCGGCCGATCGGTCGGAAGCGGTGCGGGGGTCATGCGGCGCGCCTCCCCCGGGGGGCGGATTCGGGGGGCATCGAGCCCCCGCTCCTCGGGGTTGTGCGCGGCGTCATGCGAATTTCCCCAGCGCCGCAGCGAGTTCGGGGGAGCGTGCGGCGCGGCTCGCGGGCGGCTCGCCGGCGAGGGCGGCGTCCCAGGCGTCGCGGAGCGCGGTGACGCCGGCGGCGGGGCCGCCGGGATGCGCCATGATCCCGCCGCCGGCGGCGAAGATGAGGTCGGCGGAGCCGAGCGCGGCGTAGGTGTCCCAGATCTGCGCCGCGGTCTGGCCGGAGGAGAAGACCGGCATCGCCGTGCAGGGCTTTGTGGGGAACATGGGCTCGAGCATCGAGCGGGCGGAGCGGATGACGCTTTCGTCCGGCTCGCAGAACTTGTTGCGGAGGCCGTTGACGTGCATGTGGTCGGCGCCGGCGAGGCGCCAGACCTTGGCCCAGGGGACATAGTCGAAGCCGAGCGCCGGCGCCCGGCTGAGCGCGCCCCAGCCGTTGCGGTGGGCGTGGATCGGCAGCGCCGCGTGGCGGCGGAGCGCGAGGAAGCCCGCGAGCCCGACGCCGGTCAGGTTCGCCATGACGCAGGTGCCGCCGAGGGAGAGCACGAGGTCGTGGCGGCGGCGCATCTCGTCGATCTCACCGGTGAGGTTGAACGCGAACATGAGCTTCCTGCCCGTCCGGTCGGCGGCGCGCTCGATTTCGCGCATCACCGCGCGGGCCCGGGTCTCGAACGGACAGCCGGGGCCGTCGCCCTGTAACTCGTCGTCCTTGACGAAGTCGAGGCCGGCGGCGGCGAGCTCGGCGACGAGCGCCGCGGTGGCTTCCGCGTCGAGCCCGACCGAGGGCTTGACGATGGTGCCGATGAGCGGCCACCCCCTGATCCCGGCAAGCCGCCGGGTTCCCGCGACGCCGAACTGCGGGCCGGGGTTGGCGGCTGCGAACTCCTCCGGCAGGCGCAGGTCGAGGAGGCGGAGACCGGAAAGCTGCCTGAGCTCGAAGAGGTTGCCGGCCACCGCTGCCATCAGGTTCGGCAGCGACGGCCCCATGTTGTCGATCGGCCAGGACAGCGTCACCCGCCCCGCCTGGTGCGGCCGCTCGGCGCGGCCGGCGCCGGGGAGCGACGGGGCCGGCACCGGCCCGAGATCCTCAAGGGCCACGACGCGGGCGGCCGAGCGTTCCTTGAGCTCCGGGGTCTCGCCGGGCACCGGCAGGAAGGTGCCCGAGGACTGCTCGCCGGCCATCGCCTCGGCGGCCTCGGCGAGCGGCCAGCCGGTCTCGATACGGTAGTCGGCCTCGACGCGGCTCATCGCACGCAGCCTCCGGTGACGAAGCCGGGAAGGTCGACGACCTCGCCGCGGGCGGCCGAGCGGTAGGCGGCCAGCGCCATCGCCAGGGTCACGAGGTTGTGGCGCCCCGAGGGCTGCGGCTCGGCGGCGCCGCGCAGCACCTCAACGACGTGGGCCTCGAAGGCGGCGACGGAGTCCTGCACCAGGTGCCAGGGGTGCGCCCCCCAGGCCGGCACCGGCGGGTCGCCGTCGATCTCGCGCACCCCGCCGTCGCGCTGGACGCGGAGGCGGCCGCCGTGGGTCAGCTCGATCGTGCCCTCGGGACCCTCGACGCGCGCGAAAGTCTCGGGGAAGGGATCGGGGACCGCCCGGGACCAGAAGCTGCACTCGACGCTGGTCACCGCGCCGCTTTCGTGCCGGAGGAGCGCGGTGAAGGCGTCCTCGCCGCGGACGATCGGGTTGAGCCGCTGGGTCATGCAGGCGAGGCTCCGCGCGTCGCCCATCAGGAAGCGGGCGACGTCGAAGAGGTGCAGGCCGACGTCCATCAGGCCGTAGTCCTCGACCTCGGCCAGGTACGGCTGGTTGGCGTAGACGTCGTAGGCGTGGCGGAAGGTGACGCGCGCGAAGAATGGCACGCCGATGGCGCCGGCGTCGAGCTCGGCGCGGAGCAGCCGCAGCGGCCGCTGCCAGCGGAAGTTCTCATGGACGAGGAGCGGCCGCGCCGCCCGCTCGGCCGCCTCGACCATGGCGACGGCGTCGGCCCAGGTCGGGGCGAAGGGCTTCTGGCAGATGGTCAGGGCGCCGTGGGCGAGCGCCAGCTCGACCAGCGGGCGGTGCGTCTCGACGGTGGTGGCGACATCGACGAAGTCCGGCCTGATCGCCGCCAGCATGGCCGCGGCGTCGGTGTGGGCCTCGGCGCCGAAGTCCCGGGCGAACGCCGCGGCCTTCGCCGGGTCGCGGTCGCAGACCGCGATGATGTCGGCGCCCCCGGTCGCGGCCCAGCCGTGCATGTGGTTCCGGGCGAAGAAGCCGCAGCCGATGAGCGCACCGCGAAAGCTGCTCATGCTCCACCCCCCGGGGCCATCGGCGTCTGCCGCGTCATCGCTTCTCCCTCGTTCGGACTCATTATACCAGTTGGCGGCGTCCGAGCAATGGGTACGAGGCTCCGCCGCGCGCGTGGCCGCCAGGCGGTTAGCGGCGGACCAAGTGGGACTGGCGGTAGAGCTCGTTCGCGCGCATCAGGTGGTCGCCCATCGCGCGCGCCGCCGCTTCGGCGTCGCCGCGGCCGATCGCGGCGAGGATCTCCCGGTGCTCAGCGAGGGTGAGCTGCTCAAGGCCGGGCACCGAGACCAGGTCTACGTGGAAGTCGGAGAGCCAGCGGAACAGCGCGTCGATCAGCGCGCTGAAGATCGGGTTGCCGCTAACCCGGGCGATCTCGCTGTGGAAGTAGCCGTCGAGAATGCGGAAGCGCGCGGGGTTCTCGGCGGCAAGAGACTGTTCCGCAAGGATTTCCGACAGGCGGTCGAGGTCGGCCTCAGACCGGCGTCGGGCGGCGGTCCGTGCCATCTCGCGCTCGATGGTGGCACGCGCCTCCTTGAGGTTCTCCAGCGACGCCGGCGAGTTGGCGAGCAGGTGCTTCATCGTCTCGCTTATCTGGTCGACCATCCGCCCGATCGACGGTTCCGAGACCCGCGCCCGCCCGCCGTGGCGGATCTCGATGAGCCCGATCGTCTCCAGCGACT
>CAZEGY010000189.1:0-6839 GCA_964511815.1 uncultured Rhodovulum sp. | reverse complement strand
CGCATCCGGACCGCTTTCTCGGAGATCCCTCAGAAGGCGAACGCCGCCTGTTCCGGGGTCCGGTCGACGCCCTCCATCGCCAGCATCCGCGCCTTCGTCCCGGCGCCGCCCGGCGCCGAGAAGCCGCCGAGGCGGCCGCCCGCCGCGAGCACGCGGTGGCAGGGCACGAGGAGCGGCAGCGGGTTCCGCGCCATCGCCTGCCCGACCTCGCGCGCTCCCTCCCACCCGGCGCCGAGGGCGCGGGCGACCTCGCCGTAGGTCGTGGTCTCGCCCCACGGGATGCCGCGGACGTGCGCGTAGACGCGGGCGTCGAACGCCTCCTGCGGCCCGGGGTCGAGCGCCACGGCGTCGAAGGCGGTCGGGGTTCCGTCGAAGTAGGCGCGGACCGCGGTGATGACCGCGGCAACGGCCGGCGGCGGCTCGGCGGCGGGCGCGCCACCGGTGCGCCGGGCGAGGGCGCGCGCGGTGGCGTCGGCGTCGCGCATCGGCAGTTGGAAGCGGGTGATGCCGCGCCCGTTCCAGCCGATGCCGCAGAAGCCCGCCGCGGTGGCAAAGACGGTGCTCGCTTCGGTCAGGCTCATTCGATCGCTCCTCGACTCCTGACGAGGATGGGGACTCCTGACGAGGATGGGCGGCCGGCCGCCCGGATCAACCCGTTTCCTGCGCTCAGTCGCGGGCGGTCGCCGCGCCGATCGTCGCGCCGCCGACCGCGCCGGCGGCGGTGCCGACGACCGGGCCGCCGACGACGGTGCCGACCGCGGCGCCGCCGAGGCCGCCCGTCGCCGCGCGGGTGGTCGCGCTCCGTCCGCAGGCCGAGAGCGCGACGAGCGCGACGAGGCAGGTGGCGGTGAGAATGCGCATCTTCTCCACTCCAGGAATCCCGTAACCTGCCGCCTCAACGCCCGAGCCGGCGAAAGGCTCCCGCCCGCCGCGCCGCGCCGACGTGGGCGGGGACACCGGCCGGACTGTCGGCATTGTGAGCCGAAAGCACCATTGTCGGCGCCGCGCTGAGGGTTAAAGTCGTGCGGAGCGCGCGGCGGCACCGGGAGGACGGGAGATGACGGACACCGACGACCTGATGCCGGAGATCGAGGCGACGGGCGCGCGCCTCGTCGCCTCCCGCGAGATGATCGCCCGCCGCATCATCGGCCAGGACGACGTCGTCGAGCAGACGCTGATCGCCATCCTCTGCGGCGGCCACGGCCTCCTCGTCGGCGCCCCCGGCCTCGCCAAGACCCGCCTCGTCGAGACCCTCGGCACCGTCCTCGGCCTCGTCGCCAACCGCGTCCAGTTCACCCCCGACCTCATGCCCGCCGACATCCTCGGCGCCGAGGTGCTGGAGACCGGCGCCGACGGCACCCGGGCCTTCCGCTTCATCGACGGCCCGATCTTCTGCCAGCTGCTGATGGCCGACGAGATCAACCGCGCCTCGCCGCGCACCCAGTCCGCCCTCCTCCAGGCGATGCAGGAGAAGGAGGTCTCGGTCGCCGGCCAGCGCCGCATCCTGCCGCGGCCCTTCCACGTCCTCGCCACCCAGAACCCGATCGAGCAGGAGGGCACCTATCCCTTGCCCGAGGCCCAGCTCGACCGCTTCCTCCTCCAGATCGACGTCGACTACCCCGGCCGCGACGACGAGCGCGCCATCATCCTCGCGACCACCGGCGTCGACGACGCGATCGCCGAGCCGGTCTTCGACGCCGCGAGCCTGATCGCCGCCCAGCGCCTCATCCGCCGCCTGCCGGTCGGCGAGCAGGTGGTCGAGCGCATCCTCGACCTCGTGCGCTCGGCCCGCCCCGACGCCCCCGAGGCGCACCCGGCGGTGCGCGACGCGGTGAGCTGGGGGCCGGGGCCGCGGGCGGCGCAGGCGCTCATGCTCGCGATCCGGGCGCGCGCGCTCGTTCGCGGGCGGCTGGTGCCGAGCCTCGACGACGTGGCGGCGCTGGCGCGCCCGGTGCTCGTCCACCGCATGGCGCTCGGCTTCGCCGCCCGCGCCGAGGGCCAGACGCTCGCCGGGCTCATCGACCGCCTCGTCGCCGACGAACTCGGGATGGAGGCCGCGGCGTGATCGAGCCCCGGCCGGCCCGCGGACGCGACAAGCCGCAGGGGCCGGTCGGACTGCGGCGCGACGCCGAGAAGGTCGCCGGCGCCCTGCCGCCGCTCCTCGCCGAGGCCGAGCGGCTGGCGGCGTCGGTGGCGATGGGCTTCCACGGCCGGCGGCGGGCCGGCCACGGCGAGAACTTCTGGCAGTACCGCCAGGCGATGCCCGGCGACCCGCGCTCGGCCGTCGACTGGCGGCGCTCGGGCAAGTCCGACCAGCAGTTCATCCGCGAGATGGAGTGGGAGGCGGCGCAGTCGGTCTACTTCTGGGTCGACGACGCGCTGTCGATGGACTACCGCGACGCCGAGCACGCCCGGGCGCGCACCAAGAACGAGCGCGCCTCGCTCCTCGCCCTCGCGCTCTCGGTCCTGCTTATCAGGGCCGGCGAGCGCGTCGCGCTGACCGGCACCGACGCCGCCCAGCCACGGGCCGGGCGCGCCCAGCTCAACCGGATGGCGCTCGCCCTCGGCACCGAGCGCGAGGGCGGCGACGTGCGCCCCGACTACGGCGCCCCGCCCCCCGACCGCATGGCGCGGGGCAGCCGGGCGGTGTTCTTCTCGGACTTCCTCGGCGACCTCGACGCCTTCGCGCCGGCGTTCGCCCACGCCGCCGACCAGGGGGTGCGCGGCTGCCTCGTCCAGGTCCTCGACGAGACCGAGGAGAGCTTCCCCTTCGACGGGCGGATGATCTTCCAGTCGATGGGGCGCTCGACCGAGTTCGAGACCCAGCGCGCCCGCGCCCTGCACGAGGCCTACGTCGCGCGGCTCGCCGAGCGCCGGGCGCGGCTCGTCGAGATCGCCCGCCACCTCGGCTGGCGGACCTGCTTCCACGACACCACCGCGCCGCCGCGCAAGGCGCTGCTCTGGCTCTACATGGCCATCGGCGAGCGGGCGTGAGGCGATGATGCTCGGTCCGGTCGCCTTCCTCGCGCCCTGGCTCCTCCTCGGGCTCGCGGCGCTGCCGGTGCTGTGGTGGCTGCTCCGCGCGGTGCCGCCGGCGCCGGGGCGGAAGGCGTTCCCCGGCGTGCGCCTGCTCCTCGGGCTCGAGGATCCCGAGAAGATGCCCGAGCGCACGCCGTGGTGGCTCCTCCTCCTGCGCATGGTGGCGCTCGCCGCGGCGATCCTCGCCTTCGCCGGCCCGGTCCTCAACCCGCGGCCCGAGAGCACCGACGCGCCGCTCCTCGTCCTCCTCGACGGCGGCTGGGGCGATGCCCCCGACTGGGCGCGGCGCATGGACCGTGCCGCCGGCGCCCTCGCCGAGGCGGCCCGCGACGGCCGCCCGGCCGCGGTCCTCGCGATGACGACGCCGCCGGTGGCGGGCGAGGGCCTGCCGTGGCGGGCGGCGTCGGAGTGGTCGGGCCGGCTCGCCGGCCTCGCGCCGAAGCCGTGGGCGCCGGATCGTGCCGCGTGGGCCGACGCGCTCGCCGCGGCCGAGGGGCCGTTCGAGACCCTGTGGCTGACCGACGGCATCGGCCACGGTAGCGAGGACGCGCTCGCCCGCGCCCTCCTCGACCACGGGCCGGTGACCCTCGCCGGTCCCCCGGCGCCGGCCCTCGCCCTCACCCCGCCGACGCTCCGCGACGGCGCGCTCGAGGTCGAGGCCCTCCGTGCCGACACAGCCGGCGAGCGTCCGGTCGGCGTCGTCGCCCTCGGCCCCGACCCGAACGGCATCGAGCGCGTCCTCGGCTCCGGCACCGGCGCCTTCGCCGCCGGCGCGGGCGGCGTGACCCTCGCCCTCGACATGCCGATGGAGCTCCGCAACCGCGTCGCGCGCATTCAGCTCGGCGACGGCCGCTCGGCGGCCGGCGTCGTCCTCGCCGACGACAGCGTCCGCCGCCGCAAGGTCGGCCTGCTCTCGGGTCGGCCCGAGGGCGAGGGACAGGACCTCGTCGACCCGCTCCACTACCTGAGGAGCGCGCTGCAACCCTTCGCCGAGGTCATCGAAGCGCCGCTCCCCGAGATGCTCAACGCCGCCCCCGACGTGCTGGTCCTCGCCGACGTCGGCACCCTCGGCGACGCCGAGCGGGCGCTGCTCGTGCCGTGGGTCGAGAAGGGCGGCCTCCTCGTCCGCTTCGCCGGTCCGCGCCTCGCCCAGTCCGGCGCCGGCCAGCTCGAGGACGACCCGCTCCTCCCCGTCCGCCTCCGTGCCGGCGGCCGCTCGGTCGGCGGGGCGATGTCGTGGGGCGCGCCCCGCCACCTCGAGCCCTTCCCCGAGAACGGCCCCTTCGCCGGCCTTCCCGTGCCTGAGGACGTCGACATCTCCTCCCAGGTGATGGCCCAGCCCGACCCCGACCTCCCCGAGCGGGTGATGGCGACGCTCGAGGACGGCACCCCGCTCGTCACCGGCCGCCCCCTCGGCGACGGCCGCGTCGTGCTCTTTCACGTCACCGCCAGCGCCGACTGGTCGAGCCTGCCGCTTTCCGGCCTCTTCGTGGAGATGCTCGAACGCCTGACCCAGAGCGCCGGCGGCCTCGCGACCGCGTCCGAGACGCTCGCGGGCGCGGTCTGGACCCCGCAGCAGGTGCTCTCGGGCTTCGGCGACCTCGGGCCCCCGAGCCTCGTCGCCGGCGTCCCCGGCGAGCGGCTCGCCGAGGCGCGGCCCGCGCCCGAGACCCCGCCCGGCATCTACGCGAGCGGCGACCGCCGGGTCGCGCTCAACGTCATGCGCGCGGGCGACGTCCTTGCGCCGCTGCCGGCGCTCCCCGACGGGGTGGTCGTCGAGACCCTCGACCGGCCGGAGGAAATCCGCCTCGGCCCGTGGCTCGTCGCCCTCGCGCTCGTGCTGCTCGCCATCGACGTGCTCGCGACCCTCGCCGTCTCCGGACGCCTCGGCCGCCTCGGCCGCCGGCTCCGGCCCGCGGCGGGCGCCGCGGCCGTGCTCGTCGCCGCGGCACTCGTGGCACCGGACGCCGGCCGGGCCCAGGACGGGCCGGACGCCGACTTCGTCTACGCTGCCAACGAGACGGTGCTCGCCTACGTCGAGACCGGCAACACCCGTGTCGACCGGATCAGCGCCGCCGGGCTCGCCGGCCTCAGCCGGGCGCTCTTCGACCGGACGGCGATCGAGCCCGCCGACCCGGTGGCGGTCGACATCGAGACCCACGACATCTCCCTCTATCCCTTCCTCTACTGGCCGATAACCGAGAGCCAGCAGCCGCCCTCCGAGGCGGCGGTGGCCAAGCTCAACGACTTCCTCCGCTTCGGTGGCATGATCCTCTTCGACACCCAGGACGCCGACCTCGGCGGCAGCATGGGCACGACCCCGAACGGCCGCGCCCTCCAGCGCATCGCCGCCCGCCTCGACATCCCCCCGCTGGAGCCGGTGCCGGCCGACCACGTCCTCACCCGCACCTTTTATCTGCTCCAGGACTTCCCCGGCCGCTGGACCGGCGCCCCGCTCTGGGTCGAGGCCTCGCCCGAGGCCGAGGCGGTCGAGGGCATGCCCTTCCGCAACCTCAACGACGGCGTGACCCCGGTCGTCATCGGCGGCAACGACTGGGCCGCCGCGTGGGCGTCGGAGGACAACGGCCAGCCGATGTTCCCGATCGGCCGCGGCATCGCCGGCGAGCGCCAGCGCGAGCTCGCGCTCAGGTTCGGGATCAACCTCATCATGTACGTCATGACCGGAAACTACAAATCCGACCAAGTGCACGTGCCGGCGCTCCTCGACCGGCTGGGACAGTAGCGCATGGACGCCGTTGTCTTCGACCCCCTCCTGCCGCTGCCGCTCGTCGGCACCCTCGCCGCGATCGCCCTCGTCGGCGTCGTCCTCGCCCTCTGGCGCGGCCTGACCGGCTGGTGGCTGCGCGGCCTCGCCGCGCTCGTCCTCCTCGCCGCGCTCGCCGGCCCCTCGCTCCGCCACGAGGACCGGGCGCCGGTGCCGAACATCGCCGTGGTCGTCGTCGACGACAGCGCCTCGAACCGCATCGACGACCGCGAAGCCCAGCTCGCCGAGGCGCTCGCCGGCCTCGAGGCGCGCCTCGACCGGCTGGGGCAGGGCGGCGGGCTCGAGGTCCACACCGTCCACGTCCCCGACGGCGGCGAGAACGGGACGGCACTCCTGACCGCCCTCGCCGCGGCGACGGCCGAGCTTCCCGCCGACCGCATCGCCGGGGCGATCCTCCTGACCGACGGCCAGGTCCACGACCCGCAGGCGCTCGCCACCTTCCCCGGCCCGGTGCAGGTGCTGCTGACCGGTCACGCCGCCGACTGGGACCGCCGCGTCGTCATCGAGACCGCGCCGGCCTTCGCCATCGTCGACGAGGCGGTGAGCCTCGTCCTCCGCGTCGAGGACGTCGGCGCGGCGCCGGAGGGCGGCGGCTCCGTCCCGCTCTCGATCTCGCTCGACGGCACCGAGCCCCTGCGCTTCGACGTGCCGGTCAACCGCAGCGTCACGCTGCCCGTCACCCTCCAGCGCGGCGGCGTCAACGTCCTCCAGATCGCCACCCCCGGCGTCGCGGGCGAGCTCACCGACCGCAACAACGCCGCGATCGTCTCGATCAACGGCGTCCGCGACCGCCTCCGCGTCCTCCTCGTCTCGGGCGAGCCCTACCCGGGCGAGCGGACGTGGCGGAACCTGCTCAAGTCCGACTCGTCGGTCGACCTCGTCCACTTCACCATCCTCCGCCCCCCCGAGAAGCAGGACTTCGTCCCGGTCTTCGAGCTCTCGCTGATCGCCTTCCCGACCCAGGAGCTCTTCATGGAGAAGGTCGACGAGTTCGACCTCATCATCTTCGACCGCT
>CAZEGY010000188.1:4172-6874 GCA_964511815.1 uncultured Rhodovulum sp. | reverse complement strand
CTCGAAGCGAAGATCGAGACCTCGGTCGCCGACCTCCGCGCCGAGATGTTCCGCTTCATGATGGTCCAGACCGCGACGATCATCGGCGTGACCGTCACCCTCATCAAGCTCCTGCCCTGACGCCCTTCAGCGCCGGATAGAGCGCCCGGTAGCGGGCGTATCCCTCGGCATAGCGCGACACCAGCGCCGCGTCGGGCTCGACGGTGCGCAGGATCTCCGGTGCCGCGCAGACCTCGCCCGGGTCCGCCCCCTCCGCCGCGCAGATCGCGAGCCGCGCCGCGCCGAGCGCCGCGCCGACGTCGCTGTCGGCCGCGATCTCCAGCGGCCGGTCGAGCACCGAGGCGATGATTCGCAGCCACGTCTCCGAGCGCGCCCCGCCGCCGACGGCGAGCGCCGAGGCGAAGTCGGTGCCGGCGTCGCGCAGCACCCGCTGGCAGTCGGCGAAGGCGTAGGCGACGCCTTCGAGCACCGCCTGGGTCATGTCGGCGAGACCGTGGGTGTGGGCGAGGCCGACGAAGGCGCCGCGGGCGGCGGCGTCGTTCCACGGCGTGCGCTCGCCGGAGAGATAGGGCAGGAAGGTCACGTCCGACGGCGCCGCCACCTCCACCGCCGCGGCGAGCTCGGCCGGTGGCTTCCCGGCGATCCGCGACAGCCATTCGAGGCTGTCGGAGGCCGAGAGGATCACCCCCATCTGGTGCCAGGTGCCGGGGATCGCGTGGCAGAAGGCGTGGACCGCACCCTCGGTGTTCGGCGAGAAGCGCGCGTTCGAGACGAAGAGCACCCCCGAGGTTCCGATCGAGACGAAGGCGGTGCCGGGCTTCACCACCCCGACGCCGCAGGCGGCGGCGGCGTTGTCGCCGGCGCCGCCGGCAACCACCACCTTCTCCGTCACCCCCCAGCGCGCGCCGAGCTCGGGCAGGAGCTCGCCCGAGGGCTCGCTGCCCTCGACGAGCCGCGGCATGCTGGCGCGGGTGAGCCCGGTGGCGTCGAGCAGGTCGTCGGACCAGTCGCGGCCGGCGACGTCGAGCCAGAGCGTGCCGGCGGCGTCCGACATCTCCGAGACGTGGTGCCCGGTCAGCCGGAAGCGCACGTAGTCCTTGGGCAGGAGGACCATGTCGACCTTCTCGAACACCGCGGGCTCGTGCTTCCTGAGCCACGCGAGCTTCGGCGCGGTGAAGCCCGGCATCGCGATGTTGCCCGCGACCTCGCGCGAGCGCGGGAAGGCGGCCTCGAGCTCGGCGCACTCGGCCTGGCTGCGGCCGTCGTTCCAGAGGATCGCCGGCCGGAGGACGCGGTCGTCCATGTCGAGGCAGACCGCGCCGTGCATCTGGCCCGAGAGGCCGATGCCGCGCAGCCCGGCGAGGCCGTGCGCCGCGGCGAGGGCGTCGATCGTCTTCTCGACCGCCGCCCACCACGCCTCGGGGTCCTGCTCGGACCAGCCGGGGTGCGGACGCTGCACGCTCAGGGCCTCGCTCGCCTGGCCGACGAGGCGCTGATCGCGATCGAAGAGCACGGTCTTGACCGACGAGGTGCCGATATCGATCCCGAGGTACATCGCGCGATTCTCCCCCATCGTCCGGCCGGTCGTGGACGCCGGCCGTTCTGCCGTCAGCGGCATGGGTCGCAGAGCCGCGCCGCGGCGTCAATGGCGAGGGCGCCGGTTCGGGCGGTGGTTCGGGCCGTGGTTCGGGCGACGGTTCGGGCGGCGCGCTACTCGATCCAGCCGCGCTCGCGGTAGTAGCGCGCGGCGCCGGGATGGAGCGGCGCGGTCAGGCCGTCGCGGACCATCGCCTCGGGGTCGAGGCCGGCGAGCACCGGGTCGAGGCTGCGCAGCGTGTCGAAGTCGCCGAAGAGCGCGCGCACCATCGCGTAGATCGTGTCCTCGGGCTCGCTCTCGCGGGTGACGAGCGTCGCGCTCACCCCGAAGGTGTCGACCGGCGCCGGCGTGCCGCGGTAGAGGCCGCCCGGGATCGTCGCGAGGACGAGGGCGGGGTCGGAGGCCGCGAGCCGCTCGACCGCGCCGCCGGCGATCGGGACGAGGCGGGCGTCGCAGTTCGTCGTCGCCTCCTGGATCGGCAGGGCCGGGTGGCCGACGACGTAGAAGAAGGCGTCGATCTCTCCGGCGCAGAGCGCCCGTGCCACGTCCTCGGGCCGCACCGCCGGCGCCGCGGCGAAGGTCGCGTCGCTCCAGCCGAGCGCGGCGACGAGCGCGCCGGCGAGGCTGCGGGTGCCCGAGCCCTCGGGCCCGAGCCAGACGCGCTTGCCGGCGAGGTCCTCGACGCCGGCGATGCCCGCGTCGGCGCGGGCGACGAGGTTCAGCGGCTCGGGATAGAGGCCCATCACCGCCTCGAGGCCGGTGAACGGCCCGGCGGCGGCGAAGCTCCCGGTGCCGGCGAGCGCCGCGGCCTGGACGTCGGACTGGACGATGGCGAGCCCGTCGGCGTCGTCGCGGAGCGCGGCGATGTTCGCGACCGAGCCGGCGGAGAGGGTCGCCGCGCAGCGCAGGCCGGTCTCGCGGCGGTGCTGGTTGACGACGCGGCAGAGCGCCACCCCGACGGGGAAGTAGACCCCGGTGATCGCGCCCGTCCCGAGCGGCACGACCTGCGCGGCCGGCGCGACCTGGGCGGATGGCGCGGGCGGCGCCTCCCCGGGCGCGGCGGCCTCCTGGGCGACGGCGGCCTCCGTCGCGAAAAGGGCCGCGA
>CAZEGY010000188.1:0-4072 GCA_964511815.1 uncultured Rhodovulum sp. | reverse complement strand
AGGGCCGCGAGGAGGGCCGCGAGGCTCGCGATCGTCGTCAGTGCCCGCATCGGTCTCACCACTCCCCGGATGCCGCCGGCCCGCGGCGGCCACGGCGGCGATCGTAGCGCGACGAACGCAGGCCGGCAAATCTTCGCACGCTCCCCTTGCGGGCGGCCTCCCGAACGGTGCACGATGGCCGCACATTTTTTCTCAGGCGACCAAGCTCGAATGATTGACCAGACCGCCGGAACGCAGTCCGCGTTCCTGCCGAAGCTCGTGACGACGCTCGCCGAGGGCTATGGGCCCCGCCAGCTCCGCGCCGATCTCCTCGCCGGCCTCACGGTCGCGATCGTGGCGCTGCCGTTGTCGATGGCGATCGCCATCGCCTCCGGCGTGCCCCCCGAACGCGGGCTCTACACCGCCATCGTCGGCGGCTTCTGCGTCTCGGCCTTCGGGGGCAGCCGCTTCCAGATCGGCGGGCCGGCCGGGGCGTTCATCGTCCTCGTCGCCGCGACGGTGCAGGCCCACGGGATCGACGGGCTCATCCTCGCCACCATCATCTCGGGTTTCCTGCTGGTGGCGGCGGGGCTGCTCCGGCTCGGGACCTTCGTGAAGTTCATCCCCTATCCGGTCACCGTCGGCTTCACCGCCGGCATCGCCACGATCATCTTCTCGAGCCAGCTGGTGCCGCTCTTCGGACTCACCCTCGCGGGCAAGGAGCCCGGGCCGCTGCTCGAGAAGCTGCCGGCGCTGTGGGCGGCGCTGCCGACGGTGCGGCCGGAGACCGTCCTTCTCTCCGTCGGCTCGATCGCCGCCCTCCTCGCGCTCAAGAAGCTGCGCCCGCACTGGCCGCGGATGCTCATCGTCGTCGCGCTCGCCTCGCTCGCCGCGTGGGGGCTCGGCCTCGACGTGGCGACGATCGGCACGGTCTTCGGCGGCATTCCCGACGGCCTGCCCGCGCCGCAGGTGCCGGAGTGGGACTGGGCGAAGGTGCAGGCGGTGCTGCCGGCGGCGTTCAGCTTCGCGCTGCTCGGCTCGATCGAATCGCTGCTCTCGGCCGTCGTCGCCGACGGCATGACCGGGCGGCGCCACCGCTCCAACACCGAGCTCGTGGCGCAGGGCATCGCCAACGTCGCCTCGGGCCTCTTCGGCGGCTTCTGCGTCACCGGCACCATCGCGCGCACCGCGACCAACGTCCGCGCCGGCGCCCACGGCCCGGTGGCGGGGATCGCGCATTCGGCGTTCCTGCTGCTCTTCATCCTCGTGGCGGCGCCGCTCGCCTCCTACATCCCGCTCGCCGCCCTCGCCGCGGTGCTCGCGCTCGTCGCCTGGGACATGGTCGAGAAGCCCGCGTTCGCCACGCTGTTGCGCGCCTCTTGGGGCGACGCGACGGTGCTCCTCGTCACCCTCGGCCTCACGCTCTTCCGCGACCTGTCGGAGGCGATCATCGTCGGCTTCGCCCTCGGCGCGGTGCTCTTCATCCACCGCATGGCGCAGGCGGTCTCGGTCGAGGAGCGGCCGCGGCCGCCCTACCACGAGGAGGGCGCCGACCCCGAGGTCGTCATCTTCCGCGTCACCGGGGCGATGTTCTTCGGGGCGGTCTCGGCGGTCGGCGCCGCCCTCGACCGCATCGGCAACGGCCACAAGCTCCTCGTCATCGACCTCGCGGACGTCACCCTCGTCGACTCGTCGGCGGCGAACATGATCGAGGGCCTCGCCCGCAAGGCCAGGCGCCAGGGGGTGGCGCTCTACGTCGCCGGGGCGGCGGCACCGCTCCGCCGCGAGCTCCTCGCCCACGGCGCCCGGCCGCCGCTCGTCCGCTACGCGCCGTCGATCGAGGCGGCGCTGGCCGGCGCCCGCCGCCGCGGCGTGCTCACCACGCCGGGGCAGGCGGGGCAGGGGTCCTAACCCCCGGAGACGCCCTCGGCGCCGCCCCGCATCCGCACGAGGCAGGCGAGGGCGTCCTCGGCGCGGTCGGCGGGGACGAAGACGTGGTCGTGGTGGAAGCCGGCGACGACGTTGGCGCTGATCCCGATCGCGGTCAGCGTCGAGGCGACGGCCGCGGTCAGCCCGACCGCCTCGAGGCTCGAGTTCACCCCGAGGGTGATCCGGCGGAACGCCGGGCCGCCGGGCTGGCCGAGGCGACGGGCCTCGTCGGGGTGGACGATCAGCGTCATCCCCTCCTCCTCGCGGAAGGTCATCAGCGGATGGGTGTCGCTCGGCACGTTCCGCATGCTGACGAACACCCATGGCTCGGGGTCGAGGCGGGGCGAGAGCGCGGCGATGAGCCGGGAGAGATTGCGTTCGGCCATGGTCACGCCGCCTTTCCGAAGATGCGGAGCGCGTGGTCGGCGAGATAGATCCGCAGCCACGGCGTGAACGCCGCCGGCGTCGCGGCCACCTCGGCGCGGAGCGCGTCGAGGCCGATCCAGCGCACCTCCATCACCTCGCGCGGGTCGGGGGCGAGCGCGGTGCGCGCGTCGGCCTCGACGGTGAAGAGCTCGACCACCTCGTGCTCGACGAGGCCGTCGCCGACCTCGGCGCGGTACTCGATCCGGTCGCGCCAGCGCAGGTCGCGGCCGCGGAGGCCGAGCTCCTCGCGGAGGCGGCGGAGGGCGCAGGCCGCCGGCTCCTCGTCCCACGCGGGGTGGGTGCAGCAGGCGTTCGCCCAGAGCCCGGGGGTGTGGTACTTGCCGAGGGCGCGGCGCTGGATCAGCGTCCGCGCGCCGTCGAGCACGAAGACCGACACCGCCGGATGGCGCAGGCCGCGGCGGTGGACCCCGAGCTTGTCGACGGGGGCGAGGCGCCCGTCCACCCAGGCCGGAATGGTGTCGCGTGTCGGTTCGGGCATGGCCGGTCGGGGCCCTCCTGTCGATCCGCGCCGTTGTCGGGCAAGCCCGCGACCCGCGCAAGAGCTTTCGCCCGAGTCGGGCAACGCCTTGATCGAGGTCAAGGTTCCGGGCGGCGACCGGCGATAGCGTGGCATCCGGCGGAAGACCTTCGCCGGCTGGAGGCTTGTGACGCGGGATGCCGAGTGCGACAATGGCCCCCGCGACGATCGGCCGGGATCGGACATACTAAGGTTTGGTTGACTTTCGGGTGCCGATGGCCGATCCGCTAGAACCGCCGGGCCGCCCCCTCCGGGCGCGGCCGCGTGACTTGGAACTGGCGGGCATGCTCGCCACATTTCGCCCGGGGACGGGCCCAGAGGGCCGGACGCGGACGGAAACGCGAGGGAAGCCGGATGGACTATGACGCCCTGTTTCGCCAACAGCTCGACACGCTGCGCCAGGAGGGCAACTACCGGGTCTTCGCCGAGCTCGCCCGCAGGAGCGGCGCGTTCCCGCGCGCCGAGCGATTCGCCGGCGGCACCCGGGGCGACGTCACCGTCTGGTGCTCGAACGACTACCTCGGCATGGGCCAGCACCCGAAGGTGATCGCAGCGATGCACGCGGCGATCGACGCCTGCGGCGCCGGCGCCGGCGGCACCCGCAACATCTCGGGCAACACCCACGAGCACGTCCTGCTCGAGGCCGAGCTCGCCGACCTCCACGGCAAGGAGGGCGCGCTGCTCTTCACCTCGGGCTACGTCTCGAACTGGGCCTCGCTCGGCACCCTCGGCGCGCGCCTCCCCGAGGCGGTGATCCTGTCGGACGCCTGGAACCACGCCTCGATGATCGAGGGCATCCGCCACGCGCGCTGCGAGAAGCGCATCTGGAAGCACAACGACGTCCGCGACCTCGACCGCCAGCTCGGCCAGATCGCGCCGCACCGCCCGAAGATCGTCGCCTTCGAGAGCGTCTACTCGATGGACGGCGACATCTCCCCCATCGCCGACATTCTCGACGTCGCCGAGAAGCACGGCGCGATGACCTACCTCGACGAGGTCCACGCCGTCGGTCTCTACGGCCCGCGCGGCGGCGGCGTCGCCGAGGAGCTCGGCCTGATGGACCGCGTCACCCTGATCGAGGGCACCCTCGGCAAGGCCTTCGGCGTCGTCGGCGGCTACGTCACCGGCTCGGCCGCGCTCGTCGACTTCATCCGCAGCTTCGCGAGCGGGTTCATCTTCACCACCGCGCTGCCGCCGGCG
>CAZEGY010000187.1:0-6953 GCA_964511815.1 uncultured Rhodovulum sp. | reverse complement strand
CCCGAAGCCCTTGACCTCGCCGCCTGACGCGGCGAAGCCTCACCTGCCCGGAGCATACCGAACCGGAATTTCCACCACCTTCACGACGCCACCCTGGCAGGCGCCGGAGGGCGCGTCGGCGTGCGCAACACCCTGTTCATGGCCACCCTACCCTGTAAGCCATCCGCTGGAACCCGGTCATCCGCGATCATTACGTCCGCCTCGTCGAGGCCGGACGACCGAAGAAGCTCGCGATCATCGCCTGCCTCCGCCACCTCCTCACCATCCTCAACGCCATCCTCAGGATCAAGACGCCGTGGCAAAACGCATGATCGCCCAGCATCCAGTCGAGGCACGACAGATTCGCGGGTGCAGGATGCCCCCCTTGAATCACCTGCGGCAACTGGCGTGGGTCGCCCACCAGCACGATGTTGCGCGCGGTTCAGACAGCGGCAGTTCGGACCGCGTGACCGCAGCGTCGGGGAGCATTCACCACCTTCAGCCAGGATCAGGACTCTCGGTCGCCCCCGCTTGGGCCTGGAAGATCCGGTAGCTCGTGTAGTACTTGAGGATGTTGCGCACGTAGACCACCGGCTCCCGGCTGATCGTGCGTCCGGCCGCGACCTCGACGTGGCCGAACCAGACGTTCGGGTCGAGGCCCATGCTCTCGGCCCGCGCGCGTGCCTTCCGGACGTTGCCCGGCCCGGCGTTGTAGGCGGCGAAGGCCAGGCAAGCCTGGTCGAAGGGCGTGATGGCGGGATCGCTGAAGTACTCGTTGCGCAGGTGCCGGAGATACTTGACGCCCGCCTCGACGTTGCGTTCGGCCACCTCGATGTCAGGGATGCCCACGTTGGGATCGCGCGCCGTCGCCGGCATCACCTGCATGATCCCGATCGCCCCGGCCGCGCTGCGCTCGGATTGATCGAGACGCGATTCCTGGTAGCCCTGCGCGGCGATCAGCACCGGATCGAAATCGTAGGCCGTTGCGTGCCGCCGGATGAAGCCGATGGTCTCGGCGAACTTCGCGTCCTCGCCCGGCGCGATCGCGTTCAGGACCCTGGTCGGCTCCGCGAACCAGCGGCGATAGAGGATGTTGCCGAGCTCGGTTCCCTTGCGCGCTTTCGCAACGAAGGCGTTCGTCGTCGCCAACAGCTGCGTCGCGCCCTTGCGGACCGCCCAGGCGATCTCGCCGCCCTCGTTGATCGCGAGGTCCTCGTGCAACGTGAGATGCTCGAAGATCTGCGTGTAGAGTTCGGCCTTGTGGCTGTCGAGGATCACCGCCGGAATGACACCGACGTCGACGAGTTCGGCGAGGTCGTAGTCCTCGAGCGCCTCCTCCGCCTCGATGACCCGGAACGGCGGCGCCCCCTGCTCGGCCCGCGCCGCGTCGAGCGCCAGGAGGTGCTCGTGATAGCTGCTCGACGGACGGACATGGAGCGGCACCGCGGCGAGGTCGTCGAGCGTCGCGATGGGCGGCGCCGCCGGGCCGGTCACGACCAGCTCGCGCACGCCGCGAAGCATCGGATCGGCGAAGTCCACCCGTTCCGCCCTGCTCGGCGTCACGGTCAGGTTGGCGGCAAGCACGTCCACCCGCCCCGAGACCAGCGCGTCGATCATCGCGTCCCGGCTCACCGGCAGCAGGGCCACCGTCAGCGTCTCCGCCCCGGCGCCGAGGGTCGCCCGCAGGTGCGCCTCGAACTCGCGGGCGAACTCGACGGCGAGGCCGCGCTGCTCGGGGCCGTCATAGACGAAGGAGATCGCCTCGTGAGGCACCCCCATCCGCACGAAGCCCCGCACCACCATCCCGTCGAGATCGCCGGTCCAGGGCGTCGACATCGCCACGACGAGCGCATCCTCGGCGCGCTCGGCTTCGGTCAACGCGGCCGCGCCGCTGTCCTCCGGCACGTGCTGCGGTGATGCGGCCGTTCCGGCCGCGAACGCCAAGACCAAGGATAGAAGGACTGCGAACCCCGGTGCCATGCCCCACCCCAGACCCAGAGCGACCGACTCGACATTCGAGTTTAGCATGTACGGCGCTGTTTCCGGAGTTCGGTCACGACGGCGGCACTGGGCCGACTCCCGTGACCCTCGAGAATCGACGTTGTGCCCTTGGTCATATCCAATCATGCCCACCTCCCCGCGGGTCGCGGGCCGGTACCGCGACCTCTTCGGCGAACTGCCGTCGGAGACCGTCGGTCGGCGCCGGGCGGGCATGCTGACAGAAACAACATAGGCGACCCGTCTCGCGCGCGAGACGAGGGTCAAGGTATTGATATTGCACGACAACCCTTCGCGCGTTAACCGTCCGTTCATACTCGTATAACGAGTTACGGCACGGGTGCGCGCGAGTCTGGCAGCATCATGGCGCGATCCGCCGTCGGCTACGCTCCTGGAATTCGCGCCGGGGGGGAAATACCGTGACACCGCTGGAATTCGCGGCCGCAAGACCACCGCGGAAAGCCGGTCAGTGCGGAGAACGAAGGGGCATCATGACAGTCGCCGACGGCGTCGCCGCGGACCGGAAGACCTCGCGTCGTGGGTGGAGGCCGGGCCGGACCCTGCGGTGGACGGTGTGGTGCGCTGGCGGCGGCAGAACCTGCGCGCCCGGATCGCGGCGCGGTTCGGGGTGGAGATCCAGGAGCGGACGGTTCCCGGATAGGCAAGCCATTGATATTGTTTAAAGCGCTTGACCATTGGGATCCGGCGTCAGGACGACAGCTCCCAGACTATCGGCTGTTCTGGAGAGTAGACGCAGAACGTACCAGTACGCAAACTGTTGGAAAGATGGCGACCGAGCGCCGGATGTGCGGATTCGGTCCGGCGTACCGCATGGCGGATGCGCCAGGTCACCGCGCTGCGCGCCCGATCGGCGAGATCGCCCAACCGCCGGCTGCGACCGCTCAGACCGAGCGACCGGGCCACCGTGTCGACGAGCGTGTCGAGTTCGCCACGCAGTCGTTGGGATCGCCCGAGGTCGTTGTGATCCTCGGCCTCGGCGAGTTGCTCCCGAAGGTCTCCGATGCGGGATTTCAGCGCCGCGCGGGCCTTGTCGTCGAGCACCGCGCCGGAGTCGCCACCGTCGTCCCGTTCGGCGAGGTCGAGGCAGTGTATCTCGATCCCTGGCTGAGCGACGAGACGCCGGATGTCCTGAACGCCCTTCAGGCCGGGAAGCATCGCGCGGACGCCGCCGAACTCAGCCACCCAGGCGTCGCCGGAGCGAAGCAATGCCGCACGGTCGGCACGCCGGGCCGGTTCCGGGGTGGCCGTCCCCGTCGGCGAGCCGAGCCGGGCCAGGCCTTCGCGGACGAGCGTCCGGTCCTCCTCCCGCCGGAAGGGGTTGACGCTCAGGAACCACGCGAGCGCATCGCCCGGTTTCGGCACGCCGCCGAAGAGGATCTTCTCGCCGTAGAGGCGCTCGAACTCCGCCAGATTGGCGCGGCCTTCGTCCAGCCGGTCGAGAAAGGCGCAGGCCACCGCCGCGCAGGCCGGGATGTCGATGATCGGGAACGTGTGGAGCCGCGCCGCGCTCTCCAGCGTGCGCTCGAAGTCGCGGGTGAACAGGTGCGCATAGACCGCCGACGCGTGATAATCGTTCGGGTGGTAGGGATTGAGACGCATGGCGAGCTCGACATGGGTCACCGCCAGTTCGGGCCGGCCGAGAAAGATGTCGCCGTTGACGACCTCGATGAGAATCTGGGGGTCGTGCGGGCAGAGGGCCAGGGCGCGGTCGAAGTACCAGCCCGCCTTCTCGAAATCGCGGCGGTAGAGCAGGACCTTCCCGATGATGGCGTGGGGCAGCGCGTCGCGGTCGTCGAGCTCGAGGGCGCGGTACGCGTGGCGATAGGCCGCCTGGGCGTTCGCCTCGAAGCTGTCCCAGAACATGCAGCTCCATTCGTTGAAATGCGACATCGCCAGGCCGGCATGCGCGCGCGCGTAATGCGGGTCGATGGCGATCGCCCGTTCGAACATCCGGCGGGCGGCCTCGTCGCTCTCGAGGGTGCCGTCGCGCAACCTGACGAGGCCGCGCAGCGTCGCCTCGTGGGCGGCGAGCGCGGCAGCGGGTTTGCGCATCGCGCCTGCGAGCGTCGCTTCCTCGAGGCGCTTGACGAACGTTCCCGTGACCCGCGCCACCACGCTCGTCTCGATGTTCAGGATGTCCTCGCGCGCGACATCGATCCGCTCGTTCCAGACGAGGGTCGCGCCCTCGGTCTCGATCAACGTCGCGTCGAGCCGCAGGTGGCCGGCATGGGGCGCGAGCCTGCCGCGAAGAACGTGGCTCGCCCCGAGTCGCGTTCCGATCTCGGTATCGGAAAGCTCGGCGACCGCGGCGGCGGACATCGGAGAAATCACCTTGAGCGCCGAGAACCGCGTGAGCGCGGCGCAGACGTCCTCGTGAAGTCCATGCGCGATCACGCTGTCTTCCCGTTCCGGAGAGTGCTCCAGGAACGGAAGCACGACCAGGACCGGCTCCCTCGCGCGCGTGATCGGCTCTCCGCCCATGAAGACCTACTCCGTTCGCCCGGCGCCATACGGATCGCAACCCCGTGAGCCGAGCGGCCTCACGATGTGAGGGACCACCTTACGCCCTGAAGTCATAGCACACCTCAGGGGCACGATCATGAGAACGGATATGCACGGCCTGACGCTGACCGGAGCGACCGATACGGCGCGGATCCACTACGAAACCGCCATCGCCGAGCTGCAATGCTACCGTGGCGATCCGGTGTCGAGCGTCGAGCGCGCGCTGGCCGAAGCGCCGCACTTCGCGATGGCGCATGCGTTGCGCGCCTGGCTACACCTGCTCGGCACCGAGCCCGGCGCCCTGCAGGTGGCCCGGGAGGCGCATGCCGTCGCCACCCGGACGGCGGCGAGCGAGCGCGAACGCGGTCACGCCGCGGCGATCGGCCATCTCGTCGAGGGACGCTGGCATGCCGCGGGCCGGGTGCTGGAGGACGTGACCATCGCCCATCCGCGCGATGCGCTCGGCCTTCTCGCCGGCCATCAGATCGACTTCTTCACCGGCCAGAGCCGGATGCTGCGCGACCGCATCGCCCGGGCCATGCCGGCGTGGGACGCATCGATGCCGGGCTTTCATTCGCTGCTCGGCATGTACGCCTTCGGACTGGAGGAAACCGGCGCCTACGGCCGCGCCGAAGCGGCCGGGCGGGCCGGCGTCGAACTCGAACCGCGCGACGGCTGGTCACAGCACGCCGTCGCCCACGTGATGGAGATGCAGTGCCGGCAGGCCGAGGGCATCGCCTGGATGCGCGGCAACGACGCCTGGGCCGGCGACAGCTTCTTTCAGGTGCACAACTGGTGGCATCTCGCGCTCTACCATCTGGAGGTCGGCGACATCGAGGCGGCGCTCGCGCTTTTCGATGGCGAGATCCAGGGTGGCCGCTCCGGTGTCGTCCTCGACATGGTGGACGCCTCGGCGTTGCTCTGGCGGCTCCATCTGCGCGGGGTCGACGTCGCCGGTCGTTGGCAGGCCCTCGCCGATGGCTGGTCGCCGCAAGCCACTGCCGGGGCCTACGCCTTCAACGATGCCCATGCGGTGATGGCCCTCGTCGGCGCCGGGCGCCAGCAGGACGCGCGGGCCGTGCTTGCGGCGCAACGCGAGGCCATGTCGCGCGACGACGACAACGCCGGCTTCACCCGTGACGTCGGCCATGCCGTCGCCAGCGCGATCGTCGCCTTCGGTGACGGCGCCTACCGCCGCGTGACCGAACTGTTGCGCCCGGTGCGTCCGCGCGCCCACCGCTTCGGCGGCAGCCACGCCCAGCGTGACGTCATCGACCTGACGCTGATCGAAGCGGCGATCCGCTCCGGGGATCGGGCGCTTTCCGCCGCGCTCGCAGCCGAACGCGCCGACCGTCGTCACGAGAGCCCGCTCTCGCAACTCTTTGTCCGCCGCGCCGCGACGCTCGCCGCGGCGGCGTGAAGCTCCAGGGAAGACAGCCGTGATCGTCCAACCGATATCTTCTTCCGCAGTCATGGCGGACCCCTGCATGTCGGATCGACCCGCGATCGCCCGCCCGGCATGGCCGAGCGTTTCGCGGCTCACCGTCGGGTTCGCCCGCTGGTGCGGGCAGCGGCGCGCGCGGCGGCGCGGCAGGGCGGCGCTGCAAGGCTTCAACGACTACGTGCTGGCGGACGTCGGCCTCCTACCCCGGGAGGACCGGTCGCCGCGTGACAGCACGCCAACCGACCCGTGGTCGCTCATCACGCCTCCGCTCTGAGTTCGGGACCGATCAGCAACAATGGAGACCCCCATGCCCGAGACCATCGAACGCACGCCGGCCAATGGCATCGACCCGGCACGTCGTGAAACCACGGCCGAAGCACGGTCCGACCAAGGAACGTGGCGTGGCGAAACCAGCGTCCGGCCGCTGCGCCGCCTCGCCATCATCGTGCGCGACGACGCCTACGATCGGATCCTGACGCCCCTCACCTTCGCGTGGACCCAGGCGATGGCAGGGGTGGAGGTCGACATGCTGTTCCTGCTCTGGGCGGTCCGGGCGCTGACGCCGGAAGGCGCCGCGGCGCTCGAGGTCGAGCCAGGGCATGCGGCCGAGTCCGACTGGCTGCGCGCCAGGCTGGCCGAAGACGGCGAGCCGACCGATATCGCCGACTGGCTGGCGATGCTCGCCGGGACCGGGCGCGTTCGCCTCTACGGGTGCCGCTACGCGGCGGCGACCTTCGGGGTCGCGTCCGACGCGCTGCTGCCGCGGGTCGAGGGCATCGTCGATCCGGGCTGGTTCCTTGCCGAAAAGGCCATGCCGGCCGACCACACCCAGTACTTCTGACAACGGGCCCCGCCACTCGGGGCGCAGCCCCCGCGGTCCTCCTTTCCCGTGGTCCCCTCCCCGGCAAAGGAGGACCGCCCAGAAAGACCCGTCATGGAAAGGACGACGGATCGAGGCTGCGCCGGTCCGCCATGGCGTTGATCCCGTAGCGAGTGGAGAGGGCTTCGA
>CAZEGY010000186.1:0-6964 GCA_964511815.1 uncultured Rhodovulum sp. | reverse complement strand
TACGCAGCGGATTGCAAATCCGTGCACACCGGTTCGATTCCGGTCGTCGCCTCCAGCGCCCGGCCCCGGCGGGGAGCGCGATTGCGCCTCCTGGCGTGCCGGCCTATAGAGACGTGCCGGCACCCGTAGCTCAGCTGGATAGAGCGCTGCCCTCCGAAGGCAGAGGTCACAGGTTCGAATCCTGTCGGGTGCGCCACGCCCCGCCGCTCCTCCCCCGTCGACCGCCCTGTCGCCCGCCGCGGGTTCGGGCTAGATCCTCCGGCATGGCCCGCCTCACCGTCGCGAACGTCACCAAGAGCTACCCGAACGGCGAAGGGCCGGTCGCGGTGCTGCGCGGGGTGTCGCTGGTGCTCGCGGCCGGCGAGAGCCTCGCGCTCACCGGCGAGTCGGGGAGCGGCAAGAGCACGCTCCTCCACCTCGTCGCCGGCCTCGACGCCCCGGACGCCGGCACCATCGCCATCGGCGGCGCCGCCGTCACCGGCGCGTCGGACGCCGCCCGCGCCAAGCTCCGGCGCGAGGCGGTCGGGCTGGTCTTCCAGCAGTTCAACCTGATCCCGAGCCTCGACGTCGGCGCCAACCTCGCCTTCCAGGCCCGTCTCGCCCGCCGCCACGATCCCGATTGGCAGGCGCGACTCGCCGACCGGCTCGGCCTCGGCCCGCTCCTGCGCCGCTACCCCGAGCAGCTCTCGGGCGGCCAGCAGCAGCGCGTCGCCATCGGCCGCGCCCTCGGCCACCGCCCGGGGCTGATCCTCGCCGACGAGCCGACCGGCAACCTCGACGAGGCGACCGCCGACGCCGTCCTCGACCTCCTCCTCGGGCTCGTCGCCGAGGCCGGCGCGAGCCTCGTCATGGCGACCCACAGCGACCGCCTCGCCGCCCGGCTCGGCGGACGCGCCCACCTTCACGACGGCCGGCTCGCGTGACCGCGGTCCTCGCCGCCCTCCTCGGCCACTGGCGGCGCCACCCGGTCGCCCTCCTCACCCTCGTCACCGGCCTCGCCGTCGCCACCGCGCTGTGGAGCGGGGTGCAGGCGCTGAACGCCGAGGCGCGCGCCAGCTACGCCCGCGCCGCCGCCATCGCCGGCGGCGACACCGCCGCGACGATCGTGCCGACGAGCGGGCGGCGGCTGGCGCTCGACGACTGGCTGGCGCTCCGCCGTGCCGGGTGGAAGGTCTCGCCGGTGCTCGAGGGCGACCTCGCCCGGCCGGACGCGAGCCTGCGCATCGTCGGCATCGAGCCGCTGTCGCTCCCCTCGGGCGCCGCCGACCGCTTCGGGTCCGGCGCCGAGGACCTCGTGCGCTTCGCCCTGCCGCCCTACCGGGCCTTCGCGGCGCCCGCGACCGCCGCCCGCCTCGCCGGCGCCGCGGGGCTGCCGCCGGTCGACGCCGACCCCGAGCTTCCTCCCGACACCCTCGTCGTCGACATCGGCGTCGCCGCCGGCCTCCTCGACGCCCCCGGCGCGGTCTCGCGGATGCTCCTCGCCGCCGGCGACGCCGGCCGCGCGCTGCCGCCCGAGCTCGCCCTGCGGATGGCGATCGAGGCGCCGGCGGCGCGCGGCGACCTCGACCGCCTGACCGACAGCTTCCACCTCAACCTCACCGCCTTCGGGTTTCTCTCCTTCGTCGTCGGGCTCTTCATCGTCTACGCCGCCGTCGGCCTCGCCTTCGAACAGCGCCGCCCGACGTTCCGCACGCTGCGCGCCTGCGGGGTCTCGGCGCGCCGGCTCGCCGTCGCCCTCGTCGCCGAGTTCGTCGCCATCGCCGTCGTCGCCGGGCTCGTCGGCATCGCCGCCGGCTATCTCGTCGCCGCCGCGCTCCTCCCCGACGTCGCCGCCTCGCTCCGCGGCCTCGCCGGGGCGCGGCTGCCCGGGAGCCTCACCCTCGGCCCCGGCTGGTGGGCGGGCGGGGTGGCGATGAGCGTCGCCGGCGCGCTCGCCGCCTCGGCGGTCAGCCTGTGGCGGGCGGCGACGCTGCCGCTCCTCGCCCCGGCGCACCCCGAGGCGTGGCTCGCGGGCCAGCGCCGCCTGCTCCGCCTCCAGCTCGCGGCGGCCGCCGTGCTCTGGCTCCTCGCCCTCGCCGCGCTCGTCTTCGGCAGCGGCGTCGTCGCGGGCTTCGCCGCGATGGCCGGCGTCCTCCTCGGCGCGGCGCTGGCACTTCCCGCCGGCCTCGCCGTGGTGCTCTCCGCCGGCGCCCGTCGGGCGCGCGGCCCGCTCGCCGCATGGGCGTGGGCCGACGCCCGGCAGGGGCTCGGCGGGCTGTCGCTGGCGCTGATGGCGCTCCTGCTCGCGCTCGCGGTCAACGTCGGGGTCGGGACGATGGTCGACAGCTTCCGCCAGACCTTCCTCGCCTACCTCGACCAGCGCCTCGCCGCCGAGGCCTACGTCTCGGGCCGCGACCGCGAGGCCGGCGACGCCGTCGCCGCCTGGCTCGCCGCCCGCCCCGAGGTCGCCGCCGTCCTCCCGGTCCGCACCGCCGCCGTCCGCCTCGACGGCGCGCCCGTCGAGGTCACCGGCTTCCGCGACCACGCGACCTACCGCGACGCCTGGCCGCTCCTCGCGGCAGTCCCCGACGCCTGGGACCGGGTCGCCCGCGGCGACGGCGTCCTCGTCTCCGAGCAGCTCGCCCGCCGCCTCGGGCTCGCCGCGGGCGACCCGCTGAGCCTCCCGACCGACACCGGGCCGTGGGCGACGAGCGTCGCGGCGATCTACCCCGACTACGGCAACATCGAGGGGCAGGTGATGGTTTCCGTCGACGCCCTCGCCGCCCGCTGGCGCGACGTCGGCCGCGGACGGATGGCGGTGCGCACCGACCCGGCGGCGGTGCCGGCGCTGCTCGCCGAGCTCCGCGCCGCCTTCGGCGACCGGGTGGACGCCGTCGACCAGCGCGGGCTGAAGGAGGTCTCGGAGCGCATCTTCGAGAAGACCTTCGCCGTCACCGTGGCGCTCAACGCCCTCACCCTCGCCGTCGCCGGGATCGCGCTCGTGACCGCGCTGCTCTCGCTCGGCTCGGCGCGGCTCGTGCAGGTCGCGCCGCTGTGGGCGATGGGCCTCACCCGCCGCCGTCTCGCCCTCGTCGAGCTCGCCCGCACCGTCGGCCTCGCGGCGCTGACCGCGGTGCTCGCGCTGCCGCTCGGGCTCGCCGTCGCCTGGCTGCTCGCCGCGGTCGTCAACGTCCGCGCCTTCGGCTGGCGCATCCCGGTCCACCTCTTCCCCGGCCAGTGGGCGGGGCTCTTCCTCCTCGCCCTCGCCACCGCCGCCGTCGCCGCCCTCTGGCCCGCCTGGCGCCTGCGCCGGGCCGCGCCGCTCGACCTCCTCCGGGGCTTCGGCAATGAGCGGTGATCGCGACACCCGTGCCCGCCTCGGCGCCCGCCTCGGCCGCCGCCGGTTCTGCGCGTCCCTCGCCGCCCTCGCTCTCCCCGGCGCCCTCCCCGGCACGCTGTCGGCGCAGGGCTACGCCGGTCTCGGCACCGATGCCGAGGGCTTCGCCGCGGTCACCCCGGGGACGCGCCTCGTCTTTCCCCGCGACCACGGGCCCCACCCCGACTTCCGCATCGAGTGGTGGTACGTCACCGCCGTCCTCTCCGGCCCGGGCGGCACCGCCTTCGGCGCCCAGTGGACGCTCTTCCGGCAGGCGATGGCCCCGGGAGAGCGCCCGGGGTGGGCGAGCCCGCAGGTGTGGATGGCCCACGCCGCCGTCACCACCGCGACCGACCACCGCTTCGCCGAGACCTTCGCCCGCGGCGGGATCGGGCAGGCGGGGGTCAGCCTCTCGCCCTTCCGCGCCGTCATCGACGACTGGTCGCTCTTGGGCGACGACGACAGCCTCGCCGCCCTCGCCCTCCACGCCGGCGGCCCGGGCTTCGCCGTCGACCTCGCCCTCGCCACCGACCGGCCGCCCGTCCCGCAGGGCGACGCCGGCTACAGCGTCAAGTCCGACGCCGGCCAGGCCTCCCACTACTACAGCCAGCCCTTCTACGCCGCGACCGGCACCCTCGCCCTCGACGGCACCGCCATCCCGGTCACCGGGCAGGCGTGGCTCGACCGCGAGTGGTCCTCCCAGCCCCTCGCCGCCGGCCAGGAGGGCTGGGACTGGTTCGCCCTCCACCTCGACACCGGCGAGAAGGTCATGCTCTTCCGCCTGCGCGACCGCGACGGTCCGGCCTTCCTCGCCGGGACGTGGATCGACCCCGACGCGACGCCCCACCCGCTCCCGCGCACCGGCATCGTCGCCGAGCCCGCCGCCCCCGTCCCGGTGGCTGGCCGCCGCGTCCCGGTCGCGTGGCGCCTCGCGGTCCCGGCGCGCGGCCTCGCTGTGGACATCGCCGCCCTCAACGCGCAAAGCTGGATGGGCACCGCTTACGCCTACTGGGAAGGGCCGGTCGCCGTCACCGGCACCCACACGGGCCGCGGCTACCTCGAGATGACGGGATACTGACGATGGCGCGGCGCATGGTGGAGAGCCTGAACGTCCTCGGCGGGGCGCTGAAGCCCTGCGCCTTCGATCCGGTCACCGGCTTCTTCCGCGACGGCTGCTGCAACACCGGCCCCGACGACGTGGGCCGGCACACGATCTGCGCCCGGATGACCGAGGAGTTCCTCGCCTTCTCCCGCGCCCGCGGCAACGACCTCTCGACGCCGCGCCCCGAGGTCGGCTTCGACGGCCTCCGCCCCGGCGACCGCTGGTGCCTCTGCCTCGACCGCTGGCTCGAGGCCGAGGCCGCCGGCGTCGCCCCGCGGGTCATCCTCGCCAGCACCCACGCCTCCGTCCTCGACACCGCGGCGCTCGCCCGCCTCGAGGCGCACGCCATGCCAGGCCGCAACCGCTCCTGAACGCAGCCACCAGCAAGTCCGCCCGCGCCGATGGTCGCGGAGCCGCAACCCGACGATACCGATCGCCCACGCCCGTCGCGTTGACTCGCCGTGGCTTCCCAAATAAGAATCCGGGAGATCTTCTGGTCCACGATTGTCCAGTACACGCAGTACTTCAGAGGTGAGGGAGCCATGAGCGATCCTGCCTTGACGGCCGATACCACCCCCACGCAAAGCCGCAACCGGGAGGATCTGGCCAGAATCGCGGTTTCCGTCATCGTGTCCACGATTCTCGCCGCCCAGTTCCTGATCGGCTTCTCGTACCGTGGCGGCCAGACCTTCCCCGTCGTCGCCTATCCCATGTACATGCAGGCGCACTACGAGGGCGAGCGGCTTAACGACTATATCGTCCACGTCAGCGCCGACGGCGCCAAGGGCAAGGCCCTCGGCCCCGAGGCGATGGAAATCTCCCCCTGGCTCTACCAGAGGACGCTCACCGCGCCGATCATCGACGGCAACCCGTCGTCCCTCGCCGCCGACATCGCCCGGAAGGCCTGCGCCAGCGACAACGCCCGGGCGATCGTGATCTCGGTCTACGACTCGGGCTACACGATCCGCCGCGACGGGCCCGTCGAGGACACGAGGAAGCTCATGGGCACCGCCACCTTCGACTGCAGCGCGCCCTGATCGCCGCTTGGCGCAAGCCTGACCACGGGGGAATACCGATGTCACGAGCCTGGAACGCCTACTGGTTTGCGCCGGCGCCCTGCTTCGATCTGGCCGTGGTGCGGATCATCACCTGCTTCGCCGCCCTTTTCTACGCTTGGCACAACGAGCTCTACACGGTGATCGCCGGCCTCGGGCCGATGCCGCACGACATGTATTCGCCGTTCATCATGTTCAAGATCCTGAACGCGCCGCTCGGCTGGGGCGCCAGCGCGGACGGGATCTGGATGGCGCGGCCGAGCCCGGAGTTCGTCTCCATCGTCCTGACCGTCTTCGTCATCGCGGCCATCATGGGGATGCTCGGGCTGCTGACCAACGTCGCGCTCTTCGTCGCCGGCCTCGCCTTCCTCTACGTCGCGCTCTACAAGTACGCCTTCCGCGACTTCCATCACTCCGACCCCGCGACGATCATCGCCCTCCTCGCGATGGCGCTGAGCCCAGCGGGGCGCGTGCTCTCCCTCGACAGCCTGATCCGCAACCGCGGCAACCCGGTCGATCCGCTGTCGGTCCGCAGCTCCTTCGCCGGCTGGCCGCTCAAGCTCGTGCGCTGGCTCTTCGTGTCCTTCTACCTGTCGGCGGTCTACAGCAAGCTGACCCACTCCGGCCTCGACTGGGCCAACGGCTACACCCTCCAGTGGTACCTGGCCCGCGCCGGCAGCGCGGAGGGGCATGTGCTCGCCATGTGGCTGGCGCACTACCACACCCTCGTCATGCTCGGACAGATCGGCGTCCTGCTCTTCCAGTCCACCTTCGTCCTCTGCGTGATCTTCCCGAAGGCGCGCTGGGTCTACGTCCCCGCTGGCCTGGTCCTGCACACGATCATCTACTTCACCCTTGGCGCCCCCTTCTTCAGCTGGATAGGCCTCTACGCGGTCTTCATCCCGTGGTCGGCGGCTGCGAAACGGCTCCGCCGGCGCAGCGAGCCGGGACCCGCGGCGGCCTGAGGCCATGGCCACCAGGCTCCCCCCGACCAACGACGGAGCGGTCATCGTCTACGACGGCGACTGTCCTTTCTGCTCGCGCTACGTGGCGATGGTGCGCCTGCGCGACTCCGTCGGTCCGGTGCGCCTCCTCGACGCACGCGAGCCCGACCCGATCGTCACCGAGTTCCGGCGCGAGGGCTACGACCTCGACGAGGGGATGATCCTGAAGTACGGCGGCCGCACCTATCACGGCGCCGACTGCATCATGATGCTGGCGATGCTCAGCACCCCCGTCGGCCCCTTCAACCGCGTCAACGCCGCGATCTTCCGCTCACCGACCGCCTCGCGCCTGCTCTATCCCGTGCTGCGCACCGGCCGCAACGCCGTCCTCCGCCTCCTCGGTCGCACGCGCATCGCCGACACGCCCGGCTGAGCCGCACCGCCGGGAGGTAGCGTCAGCTGTCCTCGCCGTAGGCGTTGAGCGCGCTGCGCGTCCAGGTGTGGGCGC
>CAZEGY010000185.1:4907-6973 GCA_964511815.1 uncultured Rhodovulum sp. | reverse complement strand
CAAGGGCTCGGCGCCGAAGCTCGTCTGCCCCTACCACCAGTGGACCTACGAGCTCGACGGGCGGCTGCTCTTCGCCCGCGACATGGGGCCGGACTTCGACGCGACGAAGCACGGGCTGCGCCCGGTCGCCTGCGAGGACGTCGCCGGCATGGTGTTCGTCTGCCTCGCCGAGACCCCGCCGGCGATCGACGAGATGCGCGAGACCGCGCGCCGCTACCTCGCGCCGCACCGGCTGAACGAGGCCAAGGTCGCCTTCGAGTCGACGATCGTCGAGAAGGGCAACTGGAAGCTGGTGATGGAGAACAACCGCGAGTGCTACCACTGCGCGGGCTCCCATCCCTCGCTCTGCCGCACCTTCCCCGACCGCCCGGGCTACACCTCGATGGACGAGGACGGCAACGTCGAGCCGGTGATCGCGGCGCACTGGGCGAAGTGCGAGGCCGCGGGCCTGCCCTCGCGCTTCGCCCTGCACCCGAGCCACCAGTGGCGCTTCGTGCGCATCCCGCTGCTCGGCGCCGGCGAGAGCTTCACCCTCGACGGCAAGGCGGCGGTGCCGACCAAGCGGCTCTCGACCGCGCCCTTCGCCGACGCCGGCTCGCTGCTCTTCTTCCACTATCCGAACAGCTGGAACCACTTCCTCGGCGACCATGCGACGGTCTTCCGCATGCTGCCGATCAGCGCCACCGAGACCGAGGTGACGACCAAGTGGCTCGTCCACAAGGACGCGGTCGAGGGCGTCGACTACGACCTCGAGAACCTCACCCGGGTCTGGGTCGCCACCAACGCCGAGGACCGCGCCGTCGTCGAGGAGAACCAGCGCGGGATCAACTCGCCGGCGTTCGTCCCCGGCCCCTACTCGCGCATCCAGGAGGACGGGGTGATCCAGTTCGTCGACTGGTACTGCCGCACCCTCGACGACCGTCTCGCCGGCGGCACCCGGCTCGCGGCGGAGTAGGAGGGGTGGCGCTCGACCTCGTCCCCCGCCTCGGCGGCGCGCGGCCGTGGCACGACAGCGAGCCGCTCGAGTGCGTCTCGGTCGTCCCCGAGGGGCCGGACACCGTCTCCTTCTCGTTCCGCGCCCCCTCGGGGGCGTGGTTCGACTACCGTCCCGGCCAGTTCCTGACGCTCGAGCTGCCGGTGCCGGGCGGGCCGATCCACCGCACCTACACGATCTCGTCGAGCCCGTCGCGGCCGCTGTCGATCACCCTGACGGTGAAGGCGCAGGGGGCGAGCACCGGCACCCGCTGGATGCTCGACAACCTCCGCGACGGCGTGCGCATCCGGGCGATCGGCCCGGGCGGCATCTTCGTCCCCGACGTGCCCGCCGACCGCAAGCTCCTCCTGATCTCGGCGGGCTCGGGGGTGACGCCGATGATGGCGATCACCACCTACCGCTGGGACCTCGGCGGCCAGCCCGACATCTGCTTCGTCCAGTGCGCGAAGCGGCCATCGGAGCTCGTCTTCCGCCGGCGGCTCGAGCACATGGCGACCCGCCTCCCCTCGATCAAGCTCCACCTCGTCGTCGAGCAGGACGACCCCCACGAGGTCTGGACCGGCTACCGCGGCCTCTTCAACCAGCTGATGCTCGGCCTGATGGCGCCCGACTACCTCGAGCGCGAGGTCTACTGCTGCGGCCCCGAGCCGTTCATGCAGGCGGTCCGCGACATGCTGATCGGCTTCGGCTACGACATGGACCACTACCATCAGGAGACCTTCGCCGCCCCGGTGCTGACCCCCGCCGACGCGCCGGTGCTCGACGACGTCGTCCCCTCGTCCGAGGCGAGCTCGGAGATCGTCTTCGCGGCGAGCGGCCAGACCTTCACCTGCACCGAGGCCGACACCGTGCTCGCGGTGTCGCGGATGGCCGGGCTCAACATCCCGTCGGGCTGCACGTTCGGGGTCTGCGGCACCTGCAAGACCCGCAAGCTCTCGGGCGAGGTCCACATGGTCCACAACGGCGGCATCTCCGAGGAGGACATCGCCGACGGCTGGATCCTCGCCTGCTGCTCCCACCCCCTCGGCAAGGTCGAGATCGACGCCTGACCCGGCCCCCGGAGCGCGCGGCC
>CAZEGY010000185.1:0-4807 GCA_964511815.1 uncultured Rhodovulum sp. | reverse complement strand
CCCTTCCGCGGGCTCCGGACCGAAGGCCATGCAACGTCGGACCGCTCAGCACGCGGCGGCCGTTGCCGTCGGCGTGGCCGGAAGAAGCCGGAAGACGCGGGCCGCAAGCTGGCCGGAGGGGCGGCCGCCAGAGGCGCCGCGAGATGACACCCGACCGAAAGCACGCCCGTTAACCGCCTGATCGAAAGACCGGTTCACGGCGCCGACGCACGGCGCTACGGTCGAGATGGGGGCGCGCGCCGTTAACCAGTTAACCAACACCGGCAGCGGCCCCGCCGCCGCGACGCGCCGCCCGAGGCGCCCGTCGCCGCGCTCGCCCCGGCCGTCTCGCCCCCCGATCATCCGGCGCCTCCGCGTCCGCCCTGCCCGCGCGCCTCGGGGGAGGCGGAGGGGCGGAATCCGCTTCCCCCCCGCCGCGATACCCCCTAGATCGGGGACCGATGAACGCCGCCGCCCGCCCCCTCGCGTCCGTCGACGCCAGCGACCTGATCGCCTGTCCGACCTGCGACATGCTCCACCGCGAGGTCGCCGTGCCGGTCGGCGGGCGCCTGCGCTGCCGGCGCTGCCACGCCGTGCTCCTCGTCAACCGCGCCAACGCCATCGACCGAGCGCTCGCCGGCTCGTTCGCCAGCGTCGTCCTCATGCTCGCCGCGATCTTCTTCCCCTTCCTCGAGCTCTCGATCGCCGGCCTCCGCCGCAAGGCCTCGCTCCTCGACGCGGCGATGGCGTTCTCCTCGGGGCCCGTCGTGCCGCTCTCGGTCGCCACGGCCCTCCTCATCGTCGTCCTGCCCCTCGTCCGCGCCACCGCCCTCGGCTACACGCTCCTGCCGCTGCGCCTCCGCGGCCGCGCCGCCCCCGGGGCGGCGCGCGCCTTCCGCGCCGCCTGCCGGCTGCGGCCGTGGGCGATGGCGGAGGTCTTCCTCATCGGTGTCATCGTCGCCCTGGTGAAGATCGGCGGCATCGCGACCGTCACCCTCGGCCCGGCCTTCTGGGCGATGGCCGGGCTCGTCCTCCTCGTCGTCTACGAGGCGTCGAGCCTCGACGAATGGTCGATATGGCAGCTCCTCGACCCGGCGCGGCGATGACCCCGGCCCCGACCGCCCGCGCCGCCGGCCTCGCCGGCTGCCGCGAATGCGGCCGGGTCGCGCCCCTCGGCACCCCGGCCTGCCCGCGCTGCGGCGCCGCGCTGCACAGCCGCATCCCCCACAGCCTCCAGCGCGTCCTCGCCTGGCTCCTCGTCGGCTTCATGTGCTACCTGCCGGCGAACCTCCTGCCGATGCTGCGCACCCGCACCCTCGGCAACGAGACCGACTCGACGATCCTCGGCGGGGTGGTCGAGCTCGTCCACCACGGCGCCTGGGACATCGCCTTCGTGGTGTTCGTCGCCTCGGTCGTCATCCCGATCTCCAAGTTCGTCGTCATCCTCTACCTCGTCGCCTCGATCCGCTTCCGCACGACGCTGTCGATCCACGCCCGCATCCACCTCTACGAGGCGGTGGAGTTCATCGGCCGCTGGTCGATGATCGACGTCTTCGTCGTCGCGATCCTCACCGCGCTCGTCCAGCTCGGCTTCCTCGCCTCGATCAACCCGGGCACCGCCGCGGTGTTCTTCGCCCTTTCCGTTGCCTTCACCATGCTCTCGGCGCAGGCTCTCGACCCGCGCCTGATCTGGGACACCGCCGAGCCGGAGCGCCCCCATGCCTGAGACCGACCCCCCGGCCCCCGACATCGAGACCCCGGCTCCCGAATCGGGCTGGCGCCTCTCCGCCGTCTGGCTGGTGCCGCTCATCGCCCTCGTCATCGCCCTCGGCGTCGCCTGGAAGACCTATTCCGAGCGCGGCCCGACGATCGAGATCGTCCTCGACAACGCCGCCGGCGTCGAGGCCGGCCAGACGACGATCCGCTTCCGCGACGTCAACGTCGGCACCGTCGAGAGCGTCTCCCTCACCCCCGACCTCCGCCGCGTCGTCGCCACCGCCCGCGTCCGCAAGGACATCGCCCGCTACATCGACGACAGCGCCCGCTTCTGGGTCGTCCGCCCGAGCGTCTCCGCGCAGGGGGTCTCCGGCATCGAGACCGTGATCTCCGGCGTCTACATCGCCGCCTTCTGGGACGCGACCCCCGGCGCGCGCGTCGGGCGCTTCGAGGCGCTCTCCCGCCCACCGCTCACCCCCGCCGACCAGCCCGGCCTCCGCATCCGCCTCCGCGCCCCCGACGGCGGCTCGATGACGATCGGCGCCCCGGTGCTCTTCAAGCGCATCCAGGTCGGCCAGATCGAGGACATCCAGCTCACCGACGCCGGCGACGTGATGATCGACGCCTTCGTCAGCGCCCCCCACAGCGACCGCCTGACGACGAGCACCCGCTTCTGGAACGCCAGCGGCTTCTCGATCAACCTCGGCGGCGGCCGCGCCTCGCTCGAGGTCGACAGCCTGATCTCGCTCCTCCAGGGCGGCGTGTCCTTCGACACCGTCGGCTCCGACCTCACCCGGGTCGAGGACGGCCACGTCTTCACCCTCTACCCCTCGGAGAGCGACGCCCGCCAGAACCTCCTCCTCGACGAGCCCGGCCAGCGCATCTTCCTGACCGCCGACTTCGAGGGCAGCGTCCGCGGCCTCCAGCCCGGCGCCAAGGTCGAGTACCGCGGCATCCCCGTCGGCGAGGTCACCGAGATCCAGGCGGCGATCGTCGAGCAGGACGGCGCCGACGTCCTCACCCTGCGCACCACCCTCGCGCTCTCGCCCGCCCGCTTCGGCGTCAGCGAGGACACCCCCGAGGCGATGGAGGACGTCGCCCTCGGCATCATCGCCCACGAGGTCGAGCGCGGCCTCCGCGCCCGCCTCGCGACGAGCGGCCTTCTCAGCCAGTCGCTCCACGTCGACCTCGCCTACGTCGACGACGCGCCCGCCGCGACCCTCGACCGCGACGCCGACCCGTGGCCGTTGCTGCCGACCGCGCCGTCCGACGCCTCCGGCCTCACCGCCTCGGCCGAGGGCCTGATGCAGCGCCTGACCGAGCTGCCGCTCGAGGACGTGCTCGACAGCGTCGTCACGCTCCTCGGCAACGCCAACGCCCTCATCACCGCGCCCGAGATCAAGGCCGCGCCCGAGAACCTCGGCCTCCTCCTCGCCGACGCCCGCGCGCTTCTCGCCGAGCCCGGCATCCAGCAGGCCCCGGGCGAGCTCGCCGCCATCCTCGCCTCGGTCCGCGAGGTCGTCGATCGGGCGACCGAGGCCCAGCTCGTCGAGAACCTCGCGGGCGTCCTCGCCGAGACCAGGACCGCGGTCGCGAGCATCGGCGCCGCCGCCGACGGGGTGCCGACGCTCCTCGACGAGATCGAGGGCGTCGCCGCCCAGGTCCGCGCCCTCCCCGCCGACGAGCTCGTCGCCTCGGCGACCCGCCTCGTCGACAACCTCGACGCCTTCGTGAAGAGCGACGGCGTCGCCAACGTCCCGGGCTCGGTCAACGACAGCCTCGCCGAGCTCCGCGGCCTCGTCGCCGACCTCCGCGCCGGCGGCGCCGTCGACAACGCCAACGCCACCCTCGCCTCGGTCCGCAAGATCACCGACGACCTCGCCCGCGCCGAGCTCGTCGACGACATCCAAGCGGTCATCGCCGAGGCCAGGGTCGCCGCCGCCAACGTCTCGACGGTCTCCCGGCAGGCCCCCGAGCTCATGGACAACCTGACGTCGCTCTCCAACCGCATCGAGGCCCTCCCCCTCGACGAGCTCGTCGCCAACGCCAACGGCGTCCTCGCCACCGCCGACACCTTCCTCGCCTCGCCCGGCATGGCCGAGGTGCCGCCGAAGCTCGCCGCCTCGCTCGAGGAGCTCCGCGCCACCCTCGCCGACCTCCGTGCCGGCGGCGCGGTCGCGAGCCTCAACACCACCCTGACCTCGGCGAGCCGCGCCGCCGACGCCGTCACCGCCGCCTCGGCCGACCTGCCCGCCCTCGTCGCGCGGCTGAACGAGGTCGCCGCCACCGCCGACCGGGCGCTGGCGAGCGTCGGCCCGAACTCCGACATCAACCGCGAGACCCTGCGCCTGCTCACCGAGGTCCGCGACGCGGTGCGCTCGGTCAACGCCCTGGTGCAGGCGCTCGAGCGCCGTCCGAACTCGGTCATCTTCGGGAGATGAGAATGCGCCCCACCGCCCTCCTCGCGCTGTCGGCGCTCCTCCTCGCCGCCTGCGGCGCGCCCTCCTACTACCTGCTCCCGCCTCCCGCTCCGGTCGCGCGCGGCGCCGCCGCGGCCGGCACCGTCGTCGTCGCCGACGTCGCGGTCCCGGCCTACGTCGAGGCGCTGGAGATCGCCTCGCTGTCCGGCCCGGAGACCGTCGATCTCTCCAAGCGGTCGCTCTGGGCCGACAACCCGCGCCGCGCCCTCACCCGCCACCTCGCCGCCGCCCTCGACGGCCGCCTCACCGCCCGCGTCGGCACCGAGCCGTGGCCGGCCTTCGACGCCCCCGGCCTCCGCGTCGAGGTCATCGTCGACCGCATGATCGGCGCCCCGGGCGGCACCCTCGACTTCACCGGCCAGTACGCGCTCGTCTCGCCGACGAGCGGCACCCTCCGCGCCTTCGACCGCTTCGCCCTCGCCGTCCCCGTCGCCGACGGCGGCTACCCCGCCCTGATGGCCGCCCACGCCCGGGCCATCGACCTCCTCGCCGACCGGATCGCCGCGAGCATCGCCGGGCGCCCGCTCGCGAGCTGACAGGCCGCGGACGGGCCACGACGCGCGACCCGCCGCCACCGAGGGCCCGAGCCGGCGCCCGGGCGGCCACCGCCGTTTCCCCGCAGCGGGTTTCCG
>CAZEGY010000184.1:0-6978 GCA_964511815.1 uncultured Rhodovulum sp. | reverse complement strand
ATCGGGCTCCTCAACCTCTTCCCGATCCCGGTGCTCGACGGCGGCCACTTCGTCGTCTTCGTGATCGAGGCGGTGCGGGGAAGGCCGCCGAGCCCCGCCGTCATGCAGGTCGCGATGTCGATAGGCCTTGGCTTGATCCTACTACTGATGGTATTTGCAACCTACAACGACATCATGCGCATGGTGAGTTGACAAACTAGGGGCGGCGAACCGTCCACCGGGCAGAGGGGCAAGACGCCGATGGGGCAGCGGCAAGGGATTCGCGGGACGCTGACCCGCCTCGTGCTGGTTTTCGTGATGCTGGGCGCCTTCGCCGCGGCGCATCAGGTGCACGCACAGGGGACGGCGGTGTTCAGCCGCATCGACGTCGCCGGCAACCAGCGCATCGAGGCCGACACCGTGCGGGTGTTCGCGGGCATCGAGCCGGGCCAGCCGGTGACGCCCGAACAGCTCAACCTCGCGGTGCGCAACCTCTACGACTCCGGGCTCTTCGAGGAGGTGCAGGTGATGCCCGAGGCCGGGCGTCTCGTCATCACCGTCCGCGAGAACCCGACGATCAACCGGATCGCCTTCGAGGGCAACGACGCGATCGACGACGACGAGCTCCAGGCGGTGGTCCAGCTCCGCCCGCGCCTCGCCTACTCGGTCTCCGCCGCCGAGCAGGACGCCCAGCGCATCGTCGACGCCTACCGCACCGCCGGCCGCTACGGCGCCGAGGTCAACCCGGTCCTCATCCGGCAGAGCGAGAACCGCGTCGATCTGGTGTTCGAGATCAGCGAGGGCCGCAAGACCGGCATCCAGCGCGTCAACTTCGTCGGCAACCACGTCTTTTCCGACCGCCGGCTGCGCCGCGCCATCCAGACCAACGAGTCGAACTGGCTGAGCTTCATCTTCGGCGGCAACACCTACGACCAGGACCGCCTCGAGCTCGACCGCGAGCTGCTCCGCCGCTTCTACCTCGAGCGCGGCTACATCGACGTGCAGGTGCTGTCGGCGACCTCCGAGCTCGCCCGCGACCGCGGCGGCTTCTTCCTGTCCTTCACGCTGTCGGAGGGCGAGAAGTACAACTTCGGCAATGTCTCGGTGAGCTCGTCGATCCCCGGCCTCAACCCCGCGTCGTTCCAGCCGCTGCTCGCCCCGGTCGCCGACCGCGGCGTCTACAACATCAAGTACGTCGAGCGGGTGATCGAGCGCATGGCCTTCCAGGCCGGCCAGCAGGGCTACGCCTTCGTCGAGATCCGCCCGCAGGTGACCAGGCACCCCGGGAACCGCACGGTCGACATCAACTTCCAGCTCGTCGAGGGCCAGCGGGTCTTCGTCGAGCGCATCGACATCTCCGGCAACGACCGCACCCTCGACCGGGTGATCCGCCGCCAGTTCCACATCGTCGAGGGCGACGCCTTCAACTCGCGCGAGATCCGCGACGCCGAGGACCGCATCAAGGGGCTCGGCTACTTCAAGGAGGCGAGCGTCAGCGTCCGCGAGGGCAGCGGCCCGGGCTTCGCGCTCGTCAACGTCCAGGTCGAGGAGCAGCCGACCGGCAGCCTCAGCCTCGGCGGCGCCTACTCGACGACCGAGGGCTTCTCCGCCCAGGTCAGCCTCACCGAGCGCAACTTCCTCGGCCGCGGCCAGACGGTGACGGCGACGGTGTCGGCGTCGACCCAGTTCGCCAACTACGAGCTCGGCTTCTACGAGCCGGCGATGTTCGACCGCAACCTCCTCGCCGGCTTCTCGATCTTCTACCGCGACCGCAACTACGACGAGCAGTCGTTCAGCACGGCGACGGGGGGCATCGAGCCGCGGGTCGGCTTCCCGCTCAGCGAGAACGGGCGGCTGACCGTGCGCTACCACCTGTCGCAGGACCGCATCTACGACGTCCGGGACGATACGTCGCGGATCATCGAGGAGGAGCAGGGCAGGCAGCTCATGTCGGCGCTCGGGCTGACCTATGCCTACGACCGGCGGAACTCGGTCGTCGATCCGACCGCGGGCTTCATCCTCACCGTGAACCAGGAGTTCGCCGGCCTCGGCGGCGACGTCACCCACTCCAAGACCCAGGGCACGGCGCGCGCCTACACGAGCTTCTTCGACGAGGACCTCGTCGTCTCCGCCGAGCTCGAGGGCGGCGTCCTCGTCTCCAAGGACGGCACCCGCATCACCGACCGCTTCACCGTCGGCGGCGACAGCCTCCGCGGCTTCGCCCGCAACGGGCTCGGGCCCCGCGACTACTGCGGCAACAGCGGCGAGGCGGTCTGCACCGTGCCGCAGGCCGGCGAGGAGATCGACGACGCGCTCGGCGGCAACTACTACGCGGTGTTCCGCGTCGACGCGAGCTTCCCGATCGGCATCCCCGAGGAGTACGGCGTCTACGGCGGCGTCTTCGGCGACATCGGCTCGCTCTGGGGCCTCGACGACACCGCGGGCTCGATGGGCACCGTCGACGACGGCATGCACTGGCGCTCGGCGGTCGGCGTCAGCCTCTTCGTCGACACCCCGTTCGCGCCGCTGCGCTTCAACTACGCGATCCCGCTCAAGCGGGAGGACTACGACGTGGTCGAGCGCTTCCGCTTCGCGGTCGAGACCCGGTTCTGACCTTGGGCGGCGCCGGCAGACTGGCGGGGCTCGCCCTCGCCCTCGCCCTCTCCGGCGCCGGCCCCGCGCTGCCGCAGACCCTGCCGGAGAGCCCGTTCCTCTTCATCAACCAGGAGCGGCTGCTGACCGGCTCGCAGGCCGGGCAGGCGCTCCTCGCCGAGGAGGAGAAGAGCCGCGACGCCCTGCGCAGCGAGGCCCGCGCCCTCGACAGCGCCTTCGAGGCCGAGGAGCGCGAGCTGACCGACCGGCGGCCGACGATGGCGCCCGAGGAGTTCCGCGAGCTCGCCGACGCCTTCGATGCCCGCGTCGTGCAGGCGCGCAAGGACCAGGACGAGCGCGCCTCGGCACTCGCGCAGGAGTTTGACCAGCGCCGGCGGCAGTTCTACGCTCGCATCGCGCCGCTCCTCGTGCAGCTGATGGATCGCGCGGGGGCGCGGGCGGTCTTCGACGAGAACAGCGCGCTCTTGACCGACCAGACGCTCAACATCACCGACGAGGTGATCGCCGCGATCGACGCCGGGGGGGACCTGCCCCCTCCGGAGGCGAGCCCGGACGCGCCCGCCCCGGTGGCGCCGCCGGTGCTTCGGGCGCCGCCCGCGGCGGGAGCGGACGAGGCCGGGCCGGCGCGACGGCCGGAGGGAGGGAACTGAGATGGCACTGACGATCGACCCGGGCCGGCCGAGCGCCGACATCGCCAAGATCAGGCGGATGATCCCGCACCGCTACCCGTTCCTGATGATCGACCGGGTGGTGAACATCGAGCTCAACCGCTTCGCCCTCGGCCTCAAGCAGGTGACGGTGAACGAGCCGCACTTCCAGGGCCATTTCCCGAAGCTGCCGGTGATGCCCGGCGTCCTCATCATCGAGGCGATGGCGCAGACGAGTGCCGTCCTCGTCGTCGAGACCCTCGACCTCATCGACAAGGACCTCCTCGTCTACTTCATGGGCATCGACAGCGCCAAGTTCCGCAAGCCGGTCACCCCGGGCGACACCCTCGAGCTCCACGTCACCGTCGCCCGCGGCCGCGGCAAGATCTGGAAGTTCACCGGCGAGGCCCGGGTCGGCGACGCGCTCTGCGCCGAGGCCGAGTTCGCGGCGATGATCCTGACCCCCGAAGAAGCGGCGGCGAAGGGCTGAAACCATGGCGATCGACGCGAGCGCGGACATCCACCCGACGGCGGTGATCGAGACCGGGGCCGCGATCGGCCCCGGCTGCCGGATCGGTCCCTACTGCGTCATCGGCCCCGAGGTGACGATCGGCGCCGGCTCGGTGCTGCACAGCCACGTCGCCGTCGCCGGCAAGACCCGGCTCGGCGAGGAGAACCAGATCTTCCCCTTCGCCTCGATCGGCCACGCGCCGCAGGATCTGAAGTTCCGCGGCGAGCCGGTCGAGCTCGTCGTCGGGTCGCGCAACCGCATCCGCGAGCACGTCACGATGAACCCCGGCACCGGCGACGGCGGCGGCATCACCCGGGTCGGCGACGACAACCTCTTCATGATGGCGGTCCACGTCGCCCATGACTGCGTCATCGGCAACAACGTCATCATGGCGAACAACGCCACGCTCGGCGGGCACGTCGTCGTCGAGGACTTCGTCGTCCTCGGCGGCCTCGCCGCGGTCCACCAGTTCGTCCGCCTCGGCCGCGGCTCGATGATCGGCGGCCTCGCCGGCGTCGTCGCCGACGTCATCCCCTACGGCTCGGTCGCCGGCGAGCGCGCCCACCTCGCCGGCCTCAACCTCGTCGGCCTGAAGCGGCGCGGGGCGGAGCGCGGCGACATCAACGGCCTCCGCGCCGCCTTCGCCGAGATGTTCGAGGGCGAGGGCACCCTCCAGGAGCGGGTGGCGCGCACCGGCGAGAAGCACGCGGGCAACCCGCTCGTCGCCGAGGTCGTCGGCTTCATCACCGCCGAATCGTCGCGCTCCTTCACCGTGCCGGCGTGAAGGCGTGGCCGGCCTCGCCATCGTCGCGGGGCGGGGCGAGCTGCCCCGGCTGATCGCCCGGGACTGCGCCCGGCGCGAGGCGCCCTACCGGCTCGTCGTCTTCGACGGCCTCGAGCTCGACTGGACGGAAGGCGAGCCGGTGGTGCGCGCGTCCTTCGAGAAGCCCGGCCGTCTCTTCGCCGACCTCCGCGCCGCCGGCTGCACCGAGGTCACCTTCGCCGGTGGCATGGCGCGGCCGCCGCTGCGCCTCCTGCGCTTCGACTGGACGATGCTCCGCCTCGCCCCCCGGGTGCTCCGCGGCATCCGCTCGGGCGACGACACGACGCTGCGCATGATCGCGCGGATCTTCGAGGCCGAGGGCTTCACCGTGCGGGCGCCCCACGACATCCTCCCCGACCTCGTCGCCCCCGCCGGCACCCTCGGCCGCGTCGCGCCCTCGGCGCGCGACCGCGCCGACGCCGCGCGCGCCGCGGCGATCGTCGCGGCGATGGGGGCGGTCGACGTCGGCCAGGCGGCGGTGGTCGGGCGGGGGGTCTGCCTCGGGCTCGAGTCGGTCCAGGGGACCGACGTCCTCCTCGACTTCGTCGCCCGCACCGGCACAGCCTTCCGGCCCGCGGGCGCCGGCGTGCTCTACAAGGCGCCGAAGCCCGGCCAGGACCTCCGCCTCGACCTCCCGGCCATCGGCCCCGGCACGATCGGCGGCGCCGCCGCCGCCGGCCTCGCCGGGGTCGCGGTGCAGGCGGGGGCGGTGATGATCCTCGGCTACGGCGAGACCGTCGCCGCCGCCGACGCCGCCGGCCTCTTCCTCTGGGGCCGCGAGCCATGACGGTGCGCCTCTTTCTCGTCGCGGGCGAGCTCTCCGGCGACGCGCTCGGGGGGGCGCTTCTCGTCGGGCTCCGCGCGCTCGTCGGCGACGCGCTCGTCGTCGAGGGCGTCGGCGGGCCGGCGATGGCGGCGGAGGGCCTCGTCAGCCGCTTCCCGATGGAGGAGCTCTCGGTGATGGGCGTTGCCGAGGTGCTGCCGCGGCTGCCGAACCTGCTGCGCCGCATCCGCGAGACCGGCGACGCCGTCGCCGCGGCGGCGCCGGACGCGCTCGTGACCATCGACAGCCCCGACTTCGGGCTCCGCGTCGCGCGCCGGGCGCGGAAGCTCCGGCCGGATCTCCGCGTCATCCACTACGTCGCCCCCACGGTCTGGGCATGGCGGCCCGGGCGGGCGGCGAAGATGGCCGAGGTCGTCGACCACGTCCTCGCGCTCCTGCCCTTCGAGCCGCCCTACATGGAGGCCGCGGGGATGACCTGCGACTTCGTCGGCCACCCGATCGCCACCGAGCCGCAGGCGTCGCCCGAGGAGGTCGCCGCCCTCCGGGCCGAGCTCGCGATCGCCCCCGGCCAGCCGCTGCTCGCGCTCCTTCCCGGCTCGCGGCGCGGCGAGGTGACCCGCCTCGCGCCGGTCTTCGCCGAGGTGGCGAAGCGCCTCCGCGCCCGACGGCCCGATCTGGCGGTGATCGTCCCGGCGGCGGCGCCGGTCGTCGATCTCCTCGACGGCATGCTGAAGGCCGACGACGCCGGCTGGCCCCACGTCATCGACCCGCGCCGCTTTCCGGCGCCGGTCTGGGAGCCCCGCAAGCGCGCGGCCTTCGCCGCGGCCGACGTGGCGCTCGCCGCCTCGGGCACGGTCAGCCTCGAGCTCGCCGCCGCCGGCACGCCGATGGTGATCGCCTACGACGCCAACGCCCTGACCGTGTGGATCGCGCGGCGCATGGTGCGGATCGACACCGCGACGCTCGTCAACCTCGTCACCGACACCCGCACCGTCCCGGAGTTCCTCTTCGAGCGTTGCGAGCCCGGCCTCGTCACCGACGCCGTCGCGCGCCTCCTCGACGACCCCGCGGCCGCCGCGGCGCAGGCGGCCGCCGCCGACGCGGCGATGCGCCTCCTCGGCCGCGGCGGCGAGCCGCCCGGCCTCCGCGCCGCGCGCTCGGTCCTGCGCCGGATCAACGGCGGCTGAGCAGCCGGGCGAGGGACTCGTGCGACGGTTGCTCCGCGCCGTCGCACTCGCGCTCGAGCGCGGCGCGGATCCGCTCGATCTCGTCGTCGGTCAGGTGCTCGATGCCGATGAAGCGGTTGCGCGCGTCGGTGACCGCGCGGATCAGCTCGTCGAGCTTGGCCTGGATCGCCGCCGAGTCGCGGTTCTGGGTGTTCTGCACGAGAAAGACCATCAGGAAAGTGACGATCGTCGTGCCGGTGTTGATGACGAGCTGCCAGACCTCGGAATAGCCGAAGACCGGCCCGGTCACCGCCCAGACCACGACGAGGACGAGCGCGACGACGAAGGCGCTCGGCCGACCGGCGAAGCCGGCGATCCGGCCGGCGATGGCAGTGAAGAGCTTCTGCACCGAGGCACTCCCGCTGAGGCGCGGAAGTCAACGCCGCCGCATCACG
>CAZEGY010000183.1:0-6988 GCA_964511815.1 uncultured Rhodovulum sp. | reverse complement strand
CGAGTTCATGGGCAAGGACAACGTGCCCTTCCACACGCTCTCCTTCCCGGCGACGATCCTCGGGTCGGGGGAGCCGTGGAAGCTCGTCGACTACATCAAGAGCTTCAACTATCTCAATTACGAGGGCGGGAAATTCTCGACCTCCGAGGGCCGCGGCATCTTCATGGACCAGGCGCTCGAGATCCTGCCGTCGGACTACTGGCGCTGGTGGCTGATGGCGAACGTCCCCGAGGGCTCGGACGCCAACTTCACCTGGGAGAGCTTCCAGGCGCAGGTGAACAAGGATCTGGCCGACGTGCTCGGCAACTTCGTCAGCCGCGTGACCAAGTTCGCCGCCGCCCGCTTCGGCGCGGAGGTTCCCGCCGGCGGCGCCGCCGGGCCGGCGGAGGCGGCGGTGGTCGCCGACCTCGCGGGGCGCGTCGCCGCCTACGAGGGCTTCCTGGACGCGATGGAGCTGCGCAAGGCGGCGCAGGAGCTGCGGGCGATCTGGGTCGTCGGCAACGAGTACCTCCAGGCGGCGGCGCCGTGGACGGCGATCAAGACCGACCCCGAGCGGGCCGCGGCGATCGTGCGCTTCAGCTTCAACCTGATCCGCCTCTACGCGGCGCTGAGCCGGCCGTTCCTCCCCGACGCCGCCGACGCCATGCTCGCCACCCTCGGCCTCGACGGCGCCGACTGGCCGACCGACGTCGCGGCCGCGCTCGAGGCGGTGCCGGCGGGGCAGGGGTTCACCGTGCCCCCGGTGCTCTTCGCCAAGATCGACGACGCCCGGGCGACGGAGCTCGCGGCGCGCTTCGCCGGGCGGCAGGGCTAGCCAGGTCAGGCCCGGCGACGCGCCCCGAGGCCGACAAGCGTGAAGATGGAGGCGGCTGCCAGCCAGAAGCCTGCGGGAAGCGGGACGGGGTTTGTCGTTACCGAAACGTAGTCCCAGTCGGAGCTGCTCGGTCCGCTGGTGAAACGGTTGTTGTCGCCGAACATGAAGGTGAAGCTGGCGCCCGAATCCCGGGCGCTGTCGAAGTCGAGCGCAAGGAGGTCGTCCACAAAGACCTGCAGTTTGTTGCGCCTGCCCTCAAACCGATAGGTGTGGAAGACCGAAGTATCGAGCCCGTAACTGCCGGGGAAGGCCGACTCGCCGGAGATCTCGAAAGAATCCCGGTGGAATCCGACGAGGGAGAGGTTCCTTCCGTCGTAGATCCACATGCCCGGCGTTCCGACGGAGGTGGGGTCGCGGCGCATTCGCGTCTCGATCGTCCACCCTCCGGCGTTGCCGACGCTGTTCTGCCAGACGTTCGCGGGCGCCGTGACCTCGTAGTAGGAAGGTGCGTCGATGTGGAGAATGCCATTTGATACGTTGTGGCTGCCTCCGCCCGCGAGAATGGTCCACCCGAGGTCCACCGGGTCGGTGTCCATGTCGAGCGTCGTGGTCACTGCCCAGGCAGGAGCGGCGACGAACACGAGCGCGGCGACGGCCGTGAGTTTCCGGAAGTCCAATATCCCCACTCCCCAGGTGCGGCGCGGCGATGCTAACACGGGAATCGCGACCGGAGGAGGCGAAAACAAGGGGGCCGGCGTTGCCGCCGGCCCCCTCGCGAATGGCCCCGGAGGGCTTCGGTGGATCAGTTCCGCTGCCCGAAGAGCGACAGCAGCATCATGAACATGTTGAGGAAGTTCAGGTAGAGCTGCAGCGCGCCGATGATCGCCGCCTTGCCGAGGAACTCGTCGTTCGAGTTCACGAGCTGCAGGTAGACGTTCTTGATGTTCTGGGTGTCGTAGGCGGTCAGGCCGGCGAAGATCAGCACGCCGAGCGCCGAGACCGCGAACATCACCGCGGGCGACTGCAGGAAGATGTTGACGATCGAGGCGACGATGAGCCCGATCACGCCCATGATCAGGAAGGTGCCCCAGCCGGAGAGGTCCTTCTTCGTGGTGTAGCCCCAGAGCGAGAGGCCGGCGAAGGCGATCGCCGTCACGAAGAAGATCTGCGCGATCGACATGCCGGTGTAGACCGAGAAGATCCACGAGATCGACAGGCCCATCAGCGCCGCGAACACCCAGAAGGCCATCTGCGCGGCGCTCTGCGACATCCGCTGGATGCCGGCGGAGAGCGCGAAGACCATGATCAGCGGCGCGAACATCACCACCCACTTGAGCGGCGAGGTGAACATCGCCTGCAGGAGGCCGACGGGCAGCAGCATCGTCGGCTCGCCGGCCACGGCGCGCGCGAAGTCCGTGCCGACGACATAGGCGACGATGCCGGTGATCACCATCGCCACGGCCATCAGACCGTAGACCTTGCTCATGTGTGCGCGCAGACCTTCGTCGATCTGCGCGGTGCGTACGCCGGCGCCTGTCCGACGAACAGTCCCGTACTCGGCCATAGATTTCCTCCGTATCAGACCTTGCGCCTGCGACAGCGAGTCGCAGCGCTCCCAGCGAATATCGGGAATGGACCGCCGGATTTCAACGGGGTTCCCGGCTCGCTTGACGCGACTATGCCCGCTGGCGGGTGTCTTGTCACCGTGACACGATAGCAATTCGGTGATGACGCGGCCGTGCGGCCGGATCTCCGCGGGATCCCGGTTGGATCTCCGCGGGCTGTTGACCCCGGTGGGCCGGGTGCGGGAGGGTGCTGGCGACGCTCCCGGAGTGCCCCCGATGCCGCCACTCGCACCGCTGTTCCGGCGCGGCCTCGCCGCCGTCGCCGTCGTCGTCTCGGTTCTCGGGGCGCTCGCGGCTCCGGTGGCGGCCGAGGTCCGCCTCCTCGCCTTCGGCGACTCGCTCACCGCCGGCTTCGGCGTCGCCGAGCGCGACGGCTTCGTTCCCCGCCTCGAGGCCTGGCTCCACGCCCACGGCGCGGCGGACGTGACCGTGGTCAACGCCGGCGTCTCGGGCGCGACCTCGGGCGACGGGCTCGCCCGCATCGACGCCGCCCTCGCCCCGGACATCGACGGGGTGATCCTCGAGCTCGGCGCCAACGACGTGCTCCGCGGCTTCGACCCGCGGGTGACGCGGCGCAACCTCGACGCCATCGTCGACGCGATCGACGCCCGGGGCCTGCCGGTGCTCGTCACCGGCATCCCGGCGCCGCCGTTCCACGACGCCGCGACGCGCAAGGCGTGGAAGGCGGTGTTCCGCGACGTCGCCGCCGGGCACGGGGCGCTCTACTACCCGTCGTTCCTCGCCGGGATGGGGCAGGGGCGGAGCGTCCCGGAAATCATGCGGCTGATGCAGCGCGACGGCATTCATCCCAACCGCGCCGGCGTCAAGGCGATCGTCGAGCACATCGGTCCGGCCGTGCTCGAGCTCGCCGCGCTGGCGCGCGAGCGGTCGTGAGGCGGCGATGATCCGTGCCTTCGCCGCGATCGCGCTGCCCGAGCCGGTGCGCTTCGATCTCGCGCTGCTCCAGCAGGGCCTGCCGCTGCCGCGTCCGGTCCCGGCCGAGAACCTGCACCTGACGCTCGTCTTCCTCGGCGAGGTCCCGGCCTCGGTCCTCGCCGACGTCGACGCCGCCTTCGGCGCCGTCCGCGCCGCGGCGTTCCCGCTGACCCTCTCGGGGGTCGACCTCCTCGGGGGGGCGAAGGCGCGGATGGTCTACGCGGGCGTCGCCGCCTCGCCGGCGCTCGTCCATCTCCAGGCCAAGGTCGAGACCGCGGCGCGGGGCGCCGGGGTCGCGGTGCCGGCGCGGCGCTTCACGCCGCACGTCACCCTCGCGCGCCTGCCCGAGCGGCTGGAGAACCGCGCGCGCCTCGAGCGGGCGGTGGCGATGCGGACGGGCTATGTTGGCCCGACCTTCGAGGTCGCGGCCTTCCACCTCTACCGCTCGCACCTCGGGCGCGGCGGGTCGATCTACGAGGAGCTCGCGTCCTATCCGCTCGGCTGACGGGCTCAGCGGCCGCCGGCGCGGCGGTCGCGGCGGGCCGACATCGGCTGGAAGGCGACGGCGACGTGGGTCTCGCAGTAGGGCTTGCCCGGCACCGTCGGCAGGCCGCAGAACCAGAAGTCGTCGGTCGCGGGGTCGCCGACCGGCCACTTGCAGGTGCGCTCGGTCAGCTGCATCAGGTTGAGGCGTCGGGCCTTCTTCGCCACCTCGGCGAGGTTGGCGAGCGCCTCGGGGCTGATCTCCGAGCCCGCGGGCTGCGGCGGCATCGGCTGGCCCGGCACCGGCTTCGGCCGCACCGCCGGCGGCGCCTCGCGCGCCGTGAGCGGCCGGGGCGCGGCGGCGGCGGGCTGCGGCTCGGCGGCCTGGGGCTCGGGGACCGGCTCGGGCGCCGCCGCCTCGGCGAAGGCGCCGGGCTGCTCCTCCTCGGCGCGCTCGCCCCCGCCGACGCGGTTCGAGAGCCCGAGGCGGTGGACCTTGCCGATCACCGCGTTGCGGGTCACGCCGCCGAGCTCCTTGGCGATCTGGCTCGCGCTCTTGCCGTCGGACCACATGGTCTTGAGGAGTTCCACGCGCTCATCGGTCCAGGACATTCGGGACGGCTCCGTTCAGGCGGTCATGAGGGGCGACGGGGCGACGGACGCCGGGGCCGCGGGGGGTGCCTTCATTGTAGTCACGAGGGGCGGGGATACAACCCGCCACCCGGGCCGCGCCCCGGGAATTCACCGCGATCGCGTCCGATTGACAGGGCAGGGGCGTTGCGGCACAACCACCGCTCGCCCCACCGGAGCCGCCGCAGGTGGGGCGTTTTCCGTTTGCGGGAGGCGGCTTGCGGAGGGACCGATGATACCGCCCGTCCTGCCCACCTACACCCGGGCGCCGCTCGCCTTCGTCTCCGGCGAAGGCCCGTGGCTGGTGGAGGAGAGCGGCGAGCGATACCTCGACCTCGGCGCCGGCATCGCCGTCACCCTCCTCGGCCACGCCAACCCGGTGCTCGTCCGGGCGCTCGAGGAGCAGGGGCGCAAGCTCTGGCACACCTCGAACCTCTACCGGATCCCGAACCAGGAGGCGCTCGCCGAGAAGCTCGTCGCCGCGACCTTCGCCGACACGGTGTTCATGACCAACTCGGGGACCGAGGCGATCGAGTGCGCGGTGAAGATGGCGCGCAAGCACTTCCACCACGACGGCCAGCCGGAGCGGAACCGCATCATCGCCTTCGAGGGCTCCTTCCACGGGCGGAGCTATGCCGCGATCTCGGCGGCGGGGTCGGAGAAGATGGTGAAGGGCTTCGATCCGGTGGTGCCGGGCTTCGACCACCTGCCGTTCTTCGACCTCGACGCCGTGCGCGCCGCCGTCGGCCCCGAGACCGCCGCGATCCTCGTCGAGCCGATCCAGGGGGAGGGCGGCATCCGGGCGCTCTCGCGCGAGGACATGCGGGGCCTGCGCGCGCTCTGCGACGAGACCGGGACGCTCCTCGTCCTCGACGAGGTCCAGTGCGGCATGGGGCGGAGCGGCAAGCTCTTCGTCCACGAGTGGGCGGGGATCGCTCCCGACATCATGACGATCGCCAAGGGCATCGGCGGCGGCTTCCCGCTCGGCGCCTGCCTCGCGACCGAGGGCGCGGCCGACGGGATGACCGCGGGCACCCACGGCTCGACCTACGGGGGCAACCCGCTCGCCTGCGCGGTCGGCTGCGCGGTGATGGACGTGGTGACCGGCGAGGGCTTCCTCGACGGCGTCAGCCGCGTCGCCGGGCGCCTGCGCCAGAAGCTCGAGGGGCTCGTCGCCGCCCATCCGGGCGTCTTCGAGGGGGTGCGCGGCGAGGGGCTGATGCTCGGGCTGAAATGCCGGGTCGCGCCGGGCGCGGTGGTGAAGGCCGGCTACGACGCCCGGGTCATCGTGGTGCCGGCCGCCGACGACGTCGTGCGCCTGCTGCCGCCGCTCAACATCACCGAGGCCGAGATCGACGAGGGCATCGCCCGGCTCGACACGGCCGCCGCCGCCGTCGAGGCCGCGGCGTGAGGCACTTCCTCGACCTCCACGTCACCCCGGCGCACGCGCTCCGCGGGATCGTCGACCAGGCCCGGGCGATGAAGGTCGCCCGCGGCCCGGCGCCGAAGGGCGTGCCCGACGCCGACCAGCCGCTCGCCGGCCGGGTCGTCGCGCTCGTCTTCGAGAAGCCCTCGACGCGGACCCGGGTCAGCTTCGACGTCGGCGTCCGCCAGATGGGGGGCGAGACCCTCGTCCTCTCCGGCGGCGAGATGCAGCTCGGCCACGGCGAGACCATCGCCGACACCGCGCGGGTGCTGTCGCGGTTCGTCGACGCGATCATGATCCGCACCTTCGAGGAGACGACGCTCCAGGAGCTCGCCGACAACGCCACGGTGCCGGTGATCAACGGGCTGACCAACGCCAGCCATCCCTGCCAGATCATGGCCGACGTGATGACCTACGAGGAGCACCGCGGGCCGATCGCCGGCCGTCGCGTCGTCTGGTCGGGCGACGGCAACAACGTCTGCGCCTCGTTCCTGCACGCGGCCGGGCAGTTCGGCTTCGACATGGTGTTCACCGGGCCGGCCCAGTACGACCCCGACCCGGCCGCCGTCGCCTTCGCCCGCGGGCGGGGGGTGGCGGTGACGATCGAGCGCGACCCGCTCGCGGCCGCCGAGGGCGCCGATCTCGTCGTCACCGACACCTGGGTCTCGATGCACGACAGCCAGAGCGCCAAGGAGCGCCGCCACGCGCTCCTGCGCCGCTACCAGGTCAACGACGCGATGATGGGGCGCGCCAAGCCCGACGCGCTCTTCATGCACTGCCTTCCCGCGCACCGCGAGGAGGAGGTGACGAACGCGATCATGGACGGGCCGGCGTCGGTGGTCTTCGACGAGGCCGAGAACCGGCTCCACGTCCAGAAGGCGATCCTGCGCTGGTGCCTCGGGGTCTGAGACTCCCTCGGGATCCACGGGGAGACACCGGGCGTCGCGCGCGCGCGACGCTACTTAACTCGTTGAAATTGTGCGATTCTCGTCGGGGCGTTAACCCTCTGTTCACGCTGCACGACACTCAAGGGAGAGAGAGGATACGGGTGATTTCCTCGGGCGGACGCCGCGC
>CAZEGY010000182.1:2337-6996 GCA_964511815.1 uncultured Rhodovulum sp. | reverse complement strand
GCGCCCTCGAAGCCGCGCTCCATGAAGACCTTGCGCGCGCCCTGCATGAGCTGCTCGGTCTTGCGGTTGCGGGCCGGGATTTCCAGCGGGACGGAGCCCGTGGCCTCGACCGTCTCGGCCTTGTTCAAGCCTTTCCTCCTCGTCCGCGCGGTGCTCTCGAACGGACAGTACAGTTCAGTACGATTCCGAACAAGCGTCGCCTTCGAGGAGGGAATGTCCGGAAGAGGGGAGTGGCTCCCCCCTTCCGGACGGTGTCTCAGTTGGTGTTGTCGCGCTTGCTCTTCAGGAAGGCGACTTCGGAGAGCGAGAGCGTTCCGCACTGGTCGGTCGGCACGCCCGCCGACTGCTCGAGCTGGGTGCAGACCTCGGCACGCGCGTTCTGGTTCCAGCGCGAGTCGGCGCGGTCGCCCGACTGGGCGAAGCCGGCTGCGGGGAGAAGGAGGGCGGCGACGACGGCCGCGGCGGCGGAGCGGATGAGGGGGGTCGACATGGTGGTCTCCAATCGTCTGACTGAACCGTTCGGTTCGAAAGCGAAAGTATACTGAACGGTTCAGTCGTCCAGCCTCGGCGCGACATTTTTTTCGCGGCAGGCTGTCGCACCACGATCAGGGGGCGGGTCGTCGGCGCGGGACGACGGCGGCGCCGGTCTCGGCGGCGCGGTAGGCGGCGTCGACGAGGGCGAAGCTCCTGAGGTTGTCGGCGCCGCTCGTCTCGGCCGGTCGGCCGGCGCGGAAGGCGGCGAGGAAGGCGCGGCAGGCGCCGTAGGCGCCCTCCTGGCTGACGTGCCAGGGCCGGGTCGTCCACGGCAGGAGCGGCGCGCCGATGTCCTCTTCCCAGACGAGGTTCTCGGAGGTGACGCGCGCCCGGCAGCCCGGCAGGGTGACGATCGAGCCGCGGTCGCCCTCGAGCTCGACCATGGTCTCGGGGAAGGGGTCGGGGCTGCGCCGGGCCTCGTAGCTGCACTCGACGACGCTCGTCGCGCCGCTCTCGTGGCGGAGGAGCATCGTCGCGGTGTCTTCGGCCCGGACCTTCGGGTTGCGGCGCTGGGTCTCGCAGGAGAGCCGCGCGACCTCGCCGAGGAGGTAGCGCGCGACGTCGAGGACGTGGATGCCGACGTCGGCGATGGCGAAGCGCTCCTCCTCGTAGAAGTAGGGCTGGGTCCGGTAGACGTCGTAGTGGGTGCGGAAGGCGATCCGCGCCCAGCTCGGCGTGCCGATGGCGCCCGAGGCGACGATGCGGGCGAGGTTGCGCATCGGCGCGGCGAAGCGGAAGTTCTCGTGGACGGCGAGCCAGACGCCGGCCCTCTCCGCGGCGTCGACGATCGCCGCGGCGTCCTCGAAGGTCGACGCGAAGGGCTTCTGCACGATCGTCCCGACGCCGCGGCCGATGGTCAGTTCGGCGAGCGGGCGGTGGGTCTCGTGGCGGGTGACGATGTCGGCGAGCTCGATGCCTTCCGCGTCGAGCATCGCCGCCGCGTCGGTGTAGGACGGCACGCCGAAGGTGCGGCCGGTGCGCTCGGCCACGGCCGGGTCGCGGTCGCAGACGGCGGCGAGCGTCGCGCCCTCGTCGCCGAGCGCGGCCCAGGCGTGAAGATGGTTGGGCGCGTAGAAGCCGCACCCGATCACCCCGATCCGCGTCGTCATGTCGTTCCTCCCCCGTGCCGGTCGCCGACATGGGAGGGGAGGCGCCCCGCGCTCGTCAAGGGAGCGCCTTCCCGTCGCCGGCGTCAGGCCCTATTGTCCGGCGAGACCACCGGGGGGGAGACAGCCATGCGGATCGGCGTCGTGGCCGACGATTTCACCGGCGCGAGCGACATCGCCAACACGCTCGCGCGGGCAGGGGCGCGGACGACGCTCCACCTCGGCCTCCCCGCCGATCTCGACTCCGCCGGGTTCGGTCCCGGCGCTGACGCGGACGACGATGCCGCGGTCGTCGCGCTGAAGTCGCGCTCGATCGCCGCCGCGGACGCCGTCGCCCAGTCGGTCGCGGCGGCGAAGGCGCTCCGCGCCGCCGGTGCCGACCAGATCGTCTTCAAGTACTGCTCGACCTTCGATTCGACGCCGGAGGGCAACATCGGCCCGGTCGCGGCCGCGCTCCTCGATCTGCTCGGCGGCGAGGTCGCGCTCGTCTGCCCGGCGTTCCCGGACGCCGGGCGCACGATCTACCAGGGCCATCTCTTCGTCGGCGACCGGCTCCTCAGCGAGAGCGGCATGGAGCGCCATCCGCTGAACCCGATGACCGACGCCGACCTCCGCCGCTGGCTCGCCCTCCAGACCGACGTGGAGGTCGGCCACCTGCCGCTCGCCGATCTCCGCGCCGGCCGCGGCGAGGCGGCGCTCGCGGAGGCCGCCGGCCGCGGTGCGCGGCTCGTCGTCGCCGACGCGATCGCGAACGACGACCTCCTCGCCCTCGGCCGCCTCGCCGCCGGGCACGCGCTCGTCACGGGAGGCTCGGGCATCGCCCTCGGCCTGCCCGCGAACTTCGGCCTCGCCGCCGGCGCCGGCGCGCCACTGCCCGCGACCGAGGGCGACACCCTCGTCCTCGCCGGCAGCTGCTCGGCCGCGACCCGCGGCCAGATCGCCGCCTACACCCCCGACCACCCGGCGCTGAAGCTCGGCGTCACGCCCGGCCTCGATCCCGGCCCCGAGGTGGCCCGGGCGGTCGCCTTCGCCCTCGCGAACCGCGGCAGGGCGCCGCTCGTCTACTCGTCGGCCGACCCCGCGGAGGTCGCCGGCATCCAGGCCGAGCACGGCGCCGAGAAGAGCGCGCGCTACTTCGAGGCGATCCTCACCGGGGTCGCCACCCGCGCCGCGGCGGCGGGGTTCCGGCGGATCATCGTCGCGGGGGGCGAGACTTCGGGCGCGGTCGCCACCGGCCTCGCCACCGGGCCGCTCGTCATCGGCCCCGAGATCGCGACCGGCGTTCCGGCGATGCGCAGCCGCGGCACGCCGCCCCTCGCGGTCGCGCTCAAGTCGGGCAACTTCGGCGGCCCCGACTTCTTCGTCCGTGCGGCGGAGGCCCTCGCCGGAGCGAAGCCATGAGCGCCGATCTTCGCGAACGCCTCTGCCGCTGGGGCAAGTCGCTCTTCGACCGCGGCCTCACCGGCGGCTCGTCCGGCAACATCACCGTGCGGACCGAGGCGGGCTTTCTCGCGACGCCGACGAACTCCTGCCTCGGCTTCCTCGACCCGGCCGCGCTCTCCGAGCTCGACGCGGGCGGCGCCCACGTCGGCGGGCCGAAGCCGACGAAGGAGGTGCCGCTGCACCTGGCCTTCTATGCGGCGCGGCCGTCGGCGGGGGCGGTCGTGCACCTGCACTCGACCTATGCGACGCTCCTCTCCTGCCTCGCGGACACCGATCCCGACGACGCCGTCCCGGCGGTCACGCCCTACGTGGTGATGCGCGTCGGGCGGGTACCGCTCCTGCCCTACCACGCCCCCGGCGACGCGGCGATCGCGCCGCTCATCCGGGAGAAGGCGGCGGGCGCCCCGGCGGTGCTCCTCGGCAACCACGGGCCGGTCGTCTCCGGTGCGACCCTCGAGGCCGCGGTCTTCGCGGCGGAGGAGCTCGAGGAGACGGCGAAGCTCGCGATCCTCGGCCGCGGCCAGCCGCTCCGCCTGCTCGCGCCGGCGGAGATCGCCCGGCTCGCGGCGCGCGGATGAAAAAAGGGCCGGTCCCGAAGGGCCGGCCCGAGTGGATGAGGGACAGTAAGATGTACCGGGAAAACGTCGGGGGCCGGTTTGGGTTCCGCGAGCCCCGCGGATTTTCTCTTGGCCGCGCGATGCGCGGGGTCTAAGGCGCCAGACATGAGGCTCCTCTTTCTCGGCGACGTCATGGGACGCAGCGGCCGCACGGCGATCGCGGCCGAGCTGCCGCGCCTGCGGCAGGAGTGGCGCCTCGACTTCGTCGTCGTCAACGGCGAGAACGCCACCGGCGGCATGGGCCTCAGCGCCGCGCACGCCAAGCTCCTCCTCGACGCCGGCGCGGACTGCCTGACCCTCGGCGACCACGCCTTCGACCAGCGCGACATGCTCTCCTTCATCGAGCAGGAGCCGCGCATCCTCCGCCCGCTCAACTACGCCCGCACCGCGCCGGGGCAGGGGGCGCGGTTCTTCGACGCACCCGGCGGGCGGCGGGTCTTCGTCGCGCAGGTGCTCGGGCGCGTCTTCATGAAGCAGCCCTTCGACGACCCGTTCTCGGCGATAGAGGCGGCGCTGCGGCCCGCGACGCTCGGCGGCACCGCGGCGGCGGTCATCGTCGACGTCCACGCCGAGGCGACCTCGGAGAAGATGGCGATGGGCCACTGGTGCGCCGGCAGGGCGAGCCTCGTCGTCGGCACCCACACCCACGTCCCGACCGCCGACCTCCAGATCCTCGACCGCGGCACCGCCTTCCAGTCCGACGCCGGCATGTGCGGCGACTACGACAGCGTCATCGGCATGGAGGCGATCGAGCCGATGACCCGCTTCGTCACCGGGATGCCGAAGGGCCGCTTCACGCCCGCCGACGGTGCCGCCACCCTCTGCGGCGTCTACGTCGAGACCGACGACGCGACCGGCCGCGCGCGCCGCGCCGAGCCGGTGCGCGTCGGCGGCCGGCTCTCGCCGACGGCCGCTCCCGGCTGAGGGATGCCGCGCCTCGCCCTCGTCGCCGCGCTCGT
>CAZEGY010000182.1:0-2237 GCA_964511815.1 uncultured Rhodovulum sp. | reverse complement strand
TCGCCTATTCGGGCTACGTCTGGCTGATCGGCCGGGCGGGGGCGGTCTTCGCGAGCCTCATCGCCTATCTCGTCACCGGCTTCGGCGTCGTCTTCGCGCGACTCCTGCTCGGCGAGACCTACTCGGCCCTCGTCTGGGCCTCGCTCGCGCTGATGGTCGCGGCGATCGCGCTCGTCCAGCCGCTTGGTGCACCTGCGAACAGAGCTTGAGGAAGCCCGTCCCTTGCGTCATGGTGTGCGCCGCTCCGAGGATCGGTACGCCGGTCGCGTTGGTTTGTGCGGGGCGGGGGCAGAGTAGAGGGTGACCTTGGTAGACCTGATGGCGCAGCCGCACTTCGCGGCCTACCTGACGCTGGCCGTTCTCGCGGTCATGTTCGTCCTCTTCCTGCTCGAGACCTATTCGGTCGAGGTCGTCGCCATGCTCGGGGCGGCAGTCCTCGTGCTCTTCGGGGTGGTGTCGTCGGGCGAGGTCGTCGACGTCTTCTCGAATCCCGCGCCCTGGACGATCGCCGCGATGTTCATGGTGTCGGGTGGGCTCGTGCGCACCGGGCTCATCAACAGCTTCGCCCGCGTGGTCGCGAACCGCGGCAGGCAGCACCGGGTGCTCGTCCTCGTCGCGGTCGGGCTCTTCGTCGCCTTCGCGTCGGCGTTCACCAACAACACGCCGCTCGTCGCGGTGATGATCCCGGTGACGATCCAGATCGCCCATTCGATGGGTCTCTCGCCGTCGAAGCTCCTGATCCCGCTCTCCTACCAGACCGTCCTCGGCGGGATGATAACGATGATCGGCACCTCGACGAACCTGCTCGTCGACGGCGTCGCCCGCGCCTCGGGCATGGTCCCGTTCGGCCTCTTCGAGATCGCACCCCTCGGGCTCACGGTGATGGCGGTGGGGTTCGTCACCCTCTGGCTCCTCGTGCCGCGCTTCCTGCCGAATCGCGATTCGATGGCCGATCTCCTCGGGACGCGGAAGAAGATGAAGTACTTCACCGAGGTCGTCGTGCCCGAGAGCTCGCCGCTGATCGGCCAGGGGGTGATGAGCGTCGGCCTCTTCAAGCGGCAGGGGATGCGGGTCATCGACGTCCTCCGCGGCGAGGAAAGCCTCCGGCGCCAGTTGCCCGATGTCGAGCTCGCCGAGGGCGACCGGGTCGTCCTGCGCACCGACATGCAGGAGCTCCTCGGGCTCAAGGACTCGAACAAGGTCACCCTCGTCGACCGGGTCGGCTCGAAGAGCACGACGACGGTCGAGGCGCTGATCATGCCCGACTGCAAGCTCGTCGGCCGCTCCCTCGGGAGCCTGCGGCTCCGCCGCCGCTACGGCGTCTACCCGCTCGCCGTCCACCGGCGGAACCAGAACATCGGCCGACAGCTCGACGACGTCGTCGTCCGCGTCGGCGACACGCTGCTGCTCGAGGGCGCGCCCGACGACATCCGCCGCCTCGCCGCCGACGTCGACCTCATCGACATGAACGAGACGACCGACCGCGCCTACAAGCGCGAGCGCGCGCCGTTCGTGCTCGCCGTCCTCGCGGCGATCGTCGTCGGCTCCGCCTTCGAATTCGCGCCGATCCTGATTCTCGCCATGCTCGGCGTCGTCGTGCTCCTGGTCACGCGCACGCTCGAGCCCGAGGAGGCCTACACCACGGTGAGCGCCTCGCTCCTCGTGCTCATCCTCTCGATGCTGGTCGTCGGGCAGGCGCTCGAGAGCTCGGGCGCGGCCGCGCTCGTCGTCGACACCATCGCCCCGAGCCTCGCGCAGATGTCGCCGCTCGCCGTGCTCTTCGTGCTCTACTTCATGACGCAGATCCTGACCGAGCTCGTCTCGAACAACGCCGTGGCGGTGGTCGTGACCCCGGTCGCGATCGCGCTCGCGCACAGCCTCGGGCTCGACCCGCGGCCGTTCGTCGTCGCGGTCATGTTCGCCGCGACCCTCGCCTTCGCGACCCCGATCGGCTACCAGACGAACACGATGGTCTACGGGCCGGGCGGCTACAAGTTCCTCGACTTCACCCGCATCGGCCTGCCGCTCAACGTCGTCACCGGGGTGACCGCCTGCCTGACGATCCCGCTCATCTGGCCGCTCGTGACCTGAGCCCGATGCGCGGGGGTTGAACGTTCCGGCCGCGGCGCGCTAAGACGCCGCGATATCCGCAAAGCCGCATCTACGGAGCGCCTCATGGCCGGCCATTCCAAATGGGCCAACATCCAGCATCGCAAGGGCCGGCAGGACGCCGCCCG
>CAZEGY010000181.1:0-7002 GCA_964511815.1 uncultured Rhodovulum sp. | reverse complement strand
CCGACGGCGGTCGCTCAACCCTCCCTCTCACGCTTCTCGGACAGGCTCTGAGAGGAGCCCGGAGGCAGGGCCTGCGCGCGCGCGTGCAGAGGGTCAACTCGTTGATATTGCTGAATTGTCCGCGCGGCGTTAACCATGCGTTCATACTCGCCAAGCGAGTAGCGGCACGGGTGCGGGCGGTCTTGCAGAGGTCTCTCCGACCGTCGTCGGCCGGGGCGACCGTCCGGCGCCGGCCGCGCCACGGAATCGGGTCGATCGTCGAAGGGGGGGTGGTGGAGCCAAGGGGGATCGAACCCCTGACCTCTTGCATGCCATGCAAGCGCTCTCCCAGCTGAGCTATGGCCCCGGGAATGGCGGCGTCTGCCGCGCGCCCGTCTTTATGTGGCCGCCCCGGACAGATCAAGGGCAAAAAGCGGGCCACGTCGGGACGGGCGCGCCGGGCGTCAGCTCTCCTCCTCGTCGGAGGAGACGTCGGCGATCTCGTCGAGGTCGACGTTGTCGTCCTCGTCCTCGAGGATCTCGTCGTCGAGATCGTCGCTGTCGTCGATCACCGCGTCGTCGTCGTCGTTGTCGATCTCGGGCAGATCCTCGACGTCCTGCGGCTCGGGCTTGAGCTTCTCCGGCCGCAGCGCCTTCGCCTTGACGGCGGTCAGGCTGTCGACCGTGAAGGTCGCGCCGCAGCTCGGGCAGGTCATCGGGTCGTGCTGCAAGTCGTAGAATCGTGTCGAACAGCTCGGGCAAAGGCGCTTTACGCCCCATTCGTCCTTGGGCATGCGTCCTCTCCATGGGTGTGGGGATGAGCGAAATCGCGCGTGCGATGCCACGCGTGCAGGGCTTTGTCAAAGGCTTTGGCGTTAAGGATCAGACCAACGTCGCAGGTGCCGCATGCGCGAATTCGCTTGATGCGCTGCGGAATCGAGGAATAACGTTCATGGAATGGTTACAGAACGCACATGTCCGGGGTTGGGGTGATGCTGTACCACGCATATGAGATGACGCACGCGGCCATCACGCCCATGCGGGCCGCCGCCCGAATGGGACAGGAGGTCTTCAGCAACCCGCTGAATCCAATGACGATAACGCTGGGCTCGCGGGCGATGTCCGCCGCGCTCGAGATGTTCATCAACGTCACCAGGCGCTACGGCAAGCCGGAGTTCGGCCTCGACGAGACCGTCGTCGACGGAGTCGAGACCCCGGTCGTGGAGGAGATCGTCTGGTCGGGGCCGTTCTGCAACGTCATCCGCTTCCGGCGCGATTCGGCCGCGGCCGAGGCGCGCAACGACCCGAAGGTGCTGATCGTCGCGCCGATGTCGGGCCACTACGCGACGCTGCTGCGCGGCACCGTCCGCGACATGCTCCCCGATCACGACGTCCACATCACCGACTGGGTCGACGCCCGCGAGGTTCCGGTCGGCGCCGGCATCTTCGACCTCGACGACTACACCGACACCTTGATCGCGATCATCGAGTCGCTGTCGGACGAGGGCGAGCGCATCGCGGTGATGGCCGTCTGCCAGCCCGGCATCCCGGTGATGGCGGCGGCGAGCCTGATGGCGATGGCGAAGAACCCCAGGCGCCCGGCGGCGATGGTGCTGATGGGCTCGCCGATCGACACCGCGCGCAATCCGAAGCAGCCGAACGAGCTCGCCGCCGGCAAGCCGCTGTCGTGGTTCGAGAACAACGTCGTCGTTCGCGTGCCGTGGCCGAATCCGGGCTTCATGCGGCGGGTCTACCCGGGCTTCCTCCAGCTCTCGGGCTTCCTGGCGATGAACATCGACCGCCACGTCGACGCCCACGTCCACCAGTTCCAGAACCTCGTCCGTGGCGACGGCGACGGCGCCGAGCAGCACCGCGGCTTCTACGACGAGTACCTCGCGGTGATGGATCTCGACGCCGACTTCTACCTCCAGACCATCGACCGGGTCTTCCAGCGCCGGCTGATGGCGAACCGCGCCTACCGCTACCGCGACACGCTCGTCGACACCACGGCGATCGAGGACATCGGCCTGATGACCGTCGAGGGCGAGAAGGACGACATCACCGGCCTCGGCCAGACCGAGGCCGCCCACGACCTCATCCCGCACCTCGCCGCCGACCGCCGGCGCCACCACGTCGCCAAGGGGGTCGGGCACTACGGCGTCTTCAACGGCTCGCGCTGGCGCTCCGGCACCCGGCCGATGGTGCGCGACTTCATCCTCGACCAGCGCGCGAAAGCGGCGGACACCTCCGGTGGCTGAGACGTCGCGCCGATCCGGGACTCCGGAGCGCACGTCCCGGCCCTGCCCGGACCGCATCCGCTCCGGGGGCTGAGCGCCCTTGGCCGAGGCGATCCGCATCGGCGACCCGGCGATCGAGGTCCGCCTCCGGCGGAACGCCCGGGCGCGGCGGATGGTGCTGCGCGTCGCGTCCTCGGGCCGCGCCCCGACGCTGACCCTGCCGCCCGGGGTGCCGCTCGCCCACGCGCAGGCGTTTCTCGACGACCACGCCGACTGGCTCCGCCGCCACGTCGCCGCCGGCGCCGCCCGCACCCCGGTCGGCGAGGGCAGCGTCCTGCCCTTCGGCCCGGGCACCCTGACGGTGCGCCGCCACGCCGGGCGCGGCACCCACCGCGCCGGCGACGAGCTCGCCGTCGGCGGCCGGGCGGACGGCGCCCTCGGGCCGCGGGTCGCCGGCTGGCTCCGCGAGGAGGCCCGCGCCGCCTGCACCGCCGGCGTCGCGCGCCACGCCGCCGCCCTCGGCCTCCGCCCCGGCCGCCTCGCCCTCCGCGACCCGCGCTCGCGCTGGGGCTCGTGCAACGCCTCGGGGGATCTCATGTTCTCGTGGCGCCTGATCATGGCGCCGCCCGCGGTCCTCGACTACGTCATCGCCCACGAGGTCGCCCACCTCGCCGAGCTCAACCACTCCCCGCGCTTCTGGGACGTCGTCCGCGGTCTCTGCCCGGGGATGGAGGCCGAGCGCGTGTGGCTGCGCCGCCACGGCGCCAGCCTCCACCGCTACGACTTCGCCACCGCTTGACGCCCGCGCCGCGGGCGCAGAGAGACAGGCGCAGAGACAATCGGCCATGATCGAGCGGCCATGATCGAGCGCGAGCGCCTGAGCGACAGCCTGCTGCCGACCCACGAGCGGGTCTACCGCACCCTGCGCACCCGGATCATGCACGGCCAGGTGCCCCCGGCGTCGGCGCTCACCCTCCGCGGCGTCGCCGCCGAGTTCGGGGTCAGCATGACCCCGGCCCGCGAGGCGATGCGCCGCCTCGTCGCCGAGGGCGCGCTCAAGCTCTCCGCGTCGGGCCGGGTGTCGACGCCGGAGCTCACCAACGAGCGCATCGAGGAGCTCGCCTCGCTCCGCGCCCTGCTCGAGCCCGAGCTCGCCTCGCGGGCGCTGCCCCGCGCCCACCACGCGCTCATCGACCGGATGCAGGCGATCAACGCCGTCATCGACGAGATGATCGTCAAGGGCGACGCCCCGGGCTACGTGCGCTCGAACCTCGAGTTTCACCGCACCCTCTATCTCCGCGCCCAGGCGCCGGCGATGCTCGGCCTCGTCGAGACCGTCTGGCTCCAGGCCGGCCCGACGATGCGCGTCCTCTACGAGAAGGTCCGCCGCCGCCAGGCCGGCGAGATGCACCGCAAGATCATCGCCGCGCTGCGCGCCGGCGACGAGCCCGGCCTCCGCCTCGCGATCCGCGTCGACGTGACCCAGGGGCTGCGGATGCTCGCGGGCTGATTTGGCCTCGGCGGTCCGCGGGCCTCAGCAGTCCACCGGCTCGGGCCCGGCCATGAGGTCGAGGCCGCGCGCCGTCGGCGGTTGCTCCGTGCGCGAGCCGCTGACCGCGCCGGCGGTGTTCGTCCCGGTCTGCGAGCCGCCGAGGCCGCCGCTCCAGCCGGTGGCGGCGTTGCCCGGCGCGGTGGCGTCCCCGGGCTCGGGCGGCGTCGCCGCCTCGGCGACGCCCGCGGGCGCGGGGCAGTCGCCGGGCGCGGTCGTCTGGGCGAGGGCCGGCGCCGCGAGGCCGGCGGCGAGGACGAGGGCGAGCGCGGGGGCGAGCGCGGGGGGCTGGCGCATGGCGGTCGGTCTCCTTGGTTTCCGGCAGAACCCGCGTGGCGGGCGATGGTTCCCGGTCACACCGTCCGGAGCCGCGTGCCGCGCAGGAGGCCGCGTTCCTCGAGCAGCGGATAGGCGATCGCGGCGAGGAGCGAGTTCACCTGCTTGAGGTCGCGGATGGTGTCGAGGTGGATGGTGCTCGTCTCGATGCTCTCCGGCGTGCCCTCGCCCAGCCGCTCGAAGTGCCGCCGGTTCGACGCCTTCTCGAGGTCGCGCAGGCGGTCCTTCTGCTCGACGATCTGCCGCGCCGTCTCGAGGTCGCGCGACACCAGCACGTTGAAGGCGAGGTGCGCGGTCCCCATCACCGCGGCGTGGAAGCGCACGAGCTCGGTCCAGCCGTCGGGGGTGAACGAGAGCCCGTGCTTCATCTTCTTGCGGACGTGCATCAGCATGTTGCGGACGATGATGTCGCCGACCTGCTCGAGCTTCACGCACGCGGCGAGGAGCTCCTGGCAGCGCAGGCGGTCGCTCTCGCCGAGCGGCCCCGCGGTCAGCCGCGCGAGGTAGATCTTGATCGCCGCGTGCTTGGCGTCGAGCCGGTCGTCGAACGCGGCGAGGGCGCGGATGCCGTCGTCGTCGGCGGCCTCGTAGAGGGCGATGATCTGCCGGAGCATCACCTCGACGGTCTCGCAGGTGCGCAGGACCTCGCGGGTGGCGTTGGCGAGCGCCAGCGACGGGGTGGCGATCGCCGCCTCGTCGAGGGCCGAGACCTCGAGCGTGTCGAGCGGTTCCGGCGGCTCGGGCGTGGTCGTCACCGCGACGATCCGCCGCGAGGCGGCGTAGACGAGCCGCGACAGCGGCACGCCGAGGACGAGGACGACGAGGTTGAAGGCGACGTGGGCGTTCACCACCCGCGCCGCCGGATCGCCGCCGAGGAACTCGAGCGCGGGGTCGAGCGCGAGGACGAGGACGAGGAGCCCGAGCGAGCCGAGCCCGCGCATCAGGAGGTTGCCGACCGGCACCACCCGCGCCGCCGGCGCCATCGCCCGGGTCAGCAGCGGCGCGATGATCGAGCTGCCGAGGTTGACCCCGAGCACGAGCACGAGCGCGAGCTCGGACGGCACGATCCCGCGCGACGCCAGCGTCGCGACGAGCAGGATCGCCGCGATCGACGAGTGGAAGAGCCAGGTGACGACCGCGGCGAGCAGGTAGGCGGTCACCGGATCGCCGGCGAAGTAGCCGACGACCGAGGGCAGGGCGGGGCTGTCGCGGAGCGGCTCCGAGGCGGTGCCGATCATCTCGAGCGAGAGCAGGAGCAGCCCGATCCCGATGAGGATGCGCCCGATCTGGCGGAACTCCCGCCGCTCGGTGACCATGAAGAGCGTGGTCCCGGCGACGAGCGCGACCGGGACGAGGAGCGCGAGATCGAAGGTCAGGAGCTTGGCGACGAGCGCCGAGCCGACCTCGGCGCCGCGCACCGCGAGCTGGGCGGTGAGCCCGCCGACGATCCCCGAGCCCGCGAACGACGAGACGAGGAGCGTCACCGCCGTCGAGCTCTGGAACGCCATCGCCAGCCCGCAGCCGAGGACGACCGCCATCGCCGGGCGGTCCATCGTCCGCTTGAGCCGCAGGCGCAGCACCTCGCCGTAGGCGCGCTCGACCCCGGTCCTGACCAGACGGGTCGCATAGAGCATCAGCGCCACCGCGCCGGCGAGGTGCAGAAGAACGACGGAACCGGTCAACCCGCGGACATCTCCGCCCGGCCGGCCGCCGCCCCGCTGGTGCGAGGCCCACGATGGGGGTCCGAGTTGCGCATGGCGGCGACTCTCGCACCGCCCGCGTCGGGTGGCAAGCCAATGCGACGTTCGTGTGACAATTCGATGAACCTTCCGTGAACCTCGACCCCGCCGCCGGTCTGTGGCATGGCCGGGCGCGAGAGCGCGAGGGGACGAGGGGACCATGACCACGCACGCCGAATCGAGCCGTCTGCGCGCCGTCGCCGAGGATGCCGCCCGCGGGGTGAGCCCGATGCTGCTCGCCGCCTTCCGCACCGCGATGGCGGTGACGACCAAGCGCGACGCCCACGACATCGTCACCGTCCACGACAAGGCCTCCGAGGTGGCGCTCGCCGCCGCGATCCGCGCCGCGGTCCCGGGGTCCGCCATCCTCGGCGAGGAGGGCGGCCTGCAGGGCGAGGGCCGGGTCGTCTGGCACGTCGACCCGATCGACGGCACCACCAACTTCGCCCGCGGCCTCGCCGACTGGTGCGTCTCGATCGGCGTCGAGGTCGACGGCCGCCTCGTCGCCGGCGTCGTCCATTCCCCGGCCCGCGGCGAGACGACCGCGGCCGACCTCTCCGGCGCCTGGCGCAACGGCGCCGCGATCACCGCCGCCGCCCGCCCCGACGAGGCGGCGGCGGTGCTCCTGACGAGCTTCCCGAACGCCCGCCACTTCGAGGAGGTCGGCGACGCCGCCTTCGCGGCGCACCGCCTTCTCGTCGAGCGCTTCCTCGCGCTCCGCAACCTCGGCAGCGGCGCCATCCACCTCGCCGCGCTCGCCGCGGGCGAGGCGGACGCGATGCTCGGCTTCGCCACCCACCCCTGGGACATCGCCGCCGGGGTGTTCATCCTCGCGCAGGCCGGCGGCCGCGTCACCGGCCTCTCCGCCGGCGAGCCCGTCGCCGCCACCCACTGGGCCGACGACTTCGTCGCCGTCGGCGCCGGGGCCGACTACCCGACCCTCGACCGCATCGCCCGCGACCTCTCGCGCCGGATGCCGGTGCGCCCGGCGGGCGAGCCCTGACGGGCGCGGCTTCCGGCCGGGTAAGGTTAACTGGTTAACGGCAGAAGGCCCCCGATTCAGTATCGGCCGGTCTCGTTCCCGCGCGAACCGCCCGGTGCCGGTACGGTTAATACCGATGGCCCTGACGATCGACCGCCAGCCGGGGTCCCGGCCCGAAAA
>CAZEGY010000180.1:0-7025 GCA_964511815.1 uncultured Rhodovulum sp. | reverse complement strand
ATGTCTGGACGCCTGTCGGGCGTCAGCGGATCACTTGATCTTGCCTTCCTTGAACTCGACGTGCTTGCGCGCGACCGGATCGTACTTCTTGACCGACATCTTCTCGGTCATCGTGCGCGAGTTCTTCTTGGTCACGTAGAAGTAGCCGGTGTCGGCCGTCGAGTTCAGCCGGATCTTGATCGTCGTCGGCTTCGCCATGTCTCAGTCCTCTCCCGCGGTCCCCCGCAATGCCCAGCGCGGGCCGTTTCGGGGCCCGGAATTCCGAGCCGCTCTTCTACCGCTTTCGCCCCGCCTGTCAAGGCTCAGAGCAGCCGGAACCGCGCCGTGCCCGCCTCCTGGTGGAAGAACGGCACCCCCCGCGCCTGCCCGGGCTCGGCGAGGAGCGCCTCGACCTCGGAGAGCACCACCTCGGTGATGAACGGCAAGGGCAGCGCCCGCGCCGCGGCGAGGTCGAGCCATTGCAGGTGGGCGAGTTCGCCCCCCGCCCCGGCGAAGTCGTCGCCGCCCGGGGCGAGCGCCTCGGCGTCGACGAGGAAGAAGCGCGCGTCGAACCGCCGCGGCCGGCCGGGCGGGGTGATCGCGCGAAAGACGAAGCGCAGCGGCGCAGTGTGCGGGACGTGGCCGCCGGCGAAGAACCCCCGCCACCCCTCGGGCACCGGCCGCCCGGCGGCGGCGCCGTCGCTGCGGCCGAGGACGAGCCCGGTCTCCTCCCAGAGCTCGCGCACCGCCGCGCGGGCGAGGGCGGGGACGAGCCCGGGCGGGGTCTCGACCGCGAGCCGCGCCGCCGTGCCGGCGTCGAGCGGCACGTCGCCGTCGAGCGCGAGGTCGTCGGCATCGACCGCACCGCCGGGAAAGACGAACATCTCGGGCATGAACGCCGCCCGCGCCCCGCGCTGGCCCATGAGGACGCGCGGGCCGTCGGGGGCGCGGCGGACGAGGATCACCGTCGCGGCCGGCCGCACGGCCGGGGCGGACGGCTCAGGCGCCGCGGGCAACGCCCTCGGGCTCGGGCCCGCCGAAGCCGTGCATCCGCTTCGCCCACTGGAGGGCGACGAACAGCCCCTTCAACCGCGGCAGGAGATAGAGCGAGAGCGCGACGAACACCGTCGAGAAGCCGAGCGCCATCTGCCAGCCCTCCGGCCGCCACGCGATGAAGACCACGAGCATCAGCGGCGCGAGCAGGTGCCCGGTGATGAGGATCGTCGCCCACGCGGGACCATCGTCGGCGCGGTGGTGGTGGAGCTCGATCCCGCACGCCGGGCAGGCGTCGCGGACCACGAGATAGCCGTTCATCAGCGTGCCCTCGCCGCAGCACGGGCACTTGCGCGCCCAGCCGCGGAACAGCGCCCGCTTCAGGTCGCGCGGCTCCTCGGCGACGATATGGCGATTCCCTTCGATCATGGGGCGCGACATTACGCCAACGCCGCGGCGCTGGCCAGTACCCGCGCGCGGCCGGATCGCCACCGAAGCGCGACCGAAAACGCCGCGCCGCGCGACGGAATCCCCCGGCCCGTGCGTCAGACCCAGCGGAACGACAGGCAAGCAAGGATCTCAACCGATGACCAGGATCAGCGCACTCGCGACGGCCGCGGCCCTCGCCGTCTCGGCGGCCGGGATCGCCATCGCCGGCAGCGCCGCGGCGCAGGACGGGCGGTTCCGCCCGCACGACACCACGCTCGACTTCGCGGCGATCGACACCGACGGCGACGGCAGCCTCTCCCGCGCCGAGCTCCAGGCCCGCGCCATCGACCGCCTCGCGCGCGCCGACGCCGACGGCGACGGCTTTCTCGACCGCGAGGAGCTCCTCGTGATCGTGCCGCGCCGCGGCGACGCGCCCTTCCGGGTGTTCTCCGCCGACCCGGCGATGGAGAGGGTCGACCGGCTCCTCGCGCTGATGGGCGCGACCGAGGCCGGCCGGGTCGAGGTCACCGCCGTCGCCGACCGGCGGGTCAACATGCTCCTCGCCGTCGTCGACACCGACCGCGACGCCGCGATCTCGCAGGCCGAGGCCGACGCCCGCGAGCAGGCCCGCGCCGAGCGCCACCACCGCGGCGACCGCCGCGGCCCCCACGGCAGAGCGGACGGTAACCCCCACGGCGGCCCCCACGGCCCCGGCATGGACCGCGGCCCGGGTCCCGATGCGCGCGGCGCCGGGCACGCCCGCCCGCCCGCACCGCCGGCCGAGGCTCCGGATGCGCCGGCACCCGCGCCCGACGCGGCACCCGCTCCGGAGACGCCCCCGGACGCGACCGACGCACTCTGAACGGGGACGACGCTGACCGCGAATGCCGCCATAATGGTCCCGATGGGATCGGACCTCGACGGACCTGCCGGCGTCGCTGACACCGACGCCGAGCTGGTCGCCCGCTACGCCGCGGGCGACCAGTCGGCGGCGCGCGCGCTGACCGAGCGCCACGCGCCGCGGGTCTATGCGCTCGCCCGCCGGATGCTCGCCGACACCGCCGAGGCCGAGGACGTCACCCAGGAGGCGATGCTGCGGCTGTGGCGGATCGCCCCCGACTGGGAGGACCGCGCCGCGGTCGGCACCTGGCTCTACCGGGTGGCGAGCAACCTCTGCATCGACCGCCTGCGCAAGCGCCGGACGCTGAGCGGCGAGCCGGTGCCCGAGGTCGCCGACGAGGCGCCGGGGGTGCTGCGCAGCCTCGAGGCGCGCGACCGCGCCGCCGCGCTTCAGGCGGCGCTCGCCGGGCTGCCCGAGCGCCAGCGCGCGGCCATCGTCCTCCGGCACTTCGAGGAGCGCTCGAACCCGGAGATCGCCGCCGTGCTCGAGCTCAGCGTCGAGGCGGTGGAGAGCCTTCTCGCCCGCGGACGGCGGGCGCTCGCGGCCGCCCTCGCGGGCCGTCGCGCCGAACTGGGGTTCATCGAATGACCAAGACCGGATCCGACGACCGCGGCGACCGCGACGCCGCCGCCCTCGCCCCCTACTTCGCCGCCGCCCGGCTCTCCGAGCCCGTGCCGTCGCGCGACCTCATCTCGGCGATCCTCGCCGACGCCGGCGAGGTCGCCGCCGCCCGCGCTGCGCCGCCAGCACCGGCCGCGCGCACGACCCGGCGACGCCGCGGCCTCCTCGCCGTCGTCGGCGGCTGGCGGGTGGCGACCGCACTCGCGGCGGCGTCGATCTTCGGCTTCTCGGTCGGCCTCAGCGGCGCCGTCGACCTCTCCGGCACCGGCTGGACGACCGACACCACCGCCGCGGCCGAGTCCCAGGACGACCCGGTCGCCGGTTTCTTCGATCTCGCCTCGGCGGAGTAGCAAAAGCATGGCCGACACGCGGCGCAACTGGATGAAATGGGCCCTCGTCGGATCGGTCGCCCTCAACCTCGCCTTCGCGGGCCTCGTCGGCGGCGCGCTCCTCAAGGGTCCGCCGCCCGGCCCCTGGCCCGGGATCACCCTGCTCCGCTACGCCCGCGCCCTGCCCGAGCCCTACCGCGACGACCTCAGGCACACGCTCCGCGACCGTAGCCGCGACTGGAAGGGTCCGCGCGAGGCACTGCGCGGCCAGCCCGAGGCCCTCGCCGCGGCGCTGACCGCCGAGCCGTTCCTCCCCGAGACGGTCGCGGCGCTCTTCGAGCGCGAGGCGGCGCTCACCGACGAGCTCTCGGACCGCGGCACGGCACTCCTTCTCGAGCAGATCCGGCGGATGAGTCCCGAGGAGCGCGCCGCCTATGCCGCCGCGCTCCGCGAGCCGCCGCCGCGGCGCGGGCCGCACCGGCCGCCCGGGGACGAGCCCCGCCGGCACTGACCCCGGACCGGCGCCGAACCGGCCCCGGGCGCGGCCGGTCATGCCGCGCGGGCGAAGCTCACGCGGTTGCGGCCGGCTTCCTTGGAGGCGTAGAGCGCGAGGTCGGCGCGCTTGATGATCGCTTCGGGATCGTCGTCGGCGGCGGTGGCGATGGCGACGCCGATCGACACCGTCACCTCGACCGACCCGCCGCCCGGCAGCGGCACCGGCGCGCCCTCGACCGCCCGCCGGATGCGCTCGGCGGCGTGGAAGGCGGCGTGGCGGTCGACGTCGGGCATGGCGACGAAGAACTCCTCGCCCCCGAAGCGCGCCACGAGGTCGACGCCGCGGATGTTCTCCTGCAACCGCCGCGAGAACTCGCGCAGCACCGCGTCGCCGGCGTCGTGGCCGAAGCGGTCGTTGATCGCCTTGAACTTGTCGAGGTCGATCATCATCACCGCGAAGACCCCGTCGGTCTCCCGCGCCCGCTCCATCACCCGGTTCATGTGCTGGGCGGCGTACCGGCGGTTGTATATCCCCGTCAGCGGGTCGATCACCGCGAGCTTCAGCCCGTTCCGCAGGTTCGAGCGCAGCCGGTCCGAATAGCGCTTGCGCCGCAGCTGCGAGCGGATGCGGGCGATGAGCTCGGAGACGTCGAACGGCGTCTCGATATAGTCCGACGCCCCGAGGTCGAGGCCCTTGGCCGCGGTCTGCACGTCGCCGTTCTCGACGACGAGGATCACCGCCGACTGCCGCGTCTCCGGCCGCGCCCTGAGCGCCGAGACGAGGCGCAGCCCGTCGCCGCCCTCGCCGAGCCCCTGGTGGACGACGAAGCAGTCGGGCAGCTCCAGCCGCGCGAGGTTCAGCGCCTCGCGCTCGGAATGGGTGACGATCGTCGGGATGCGCAGCCGCGCCGAGAGCTGCTCGGCCCAGAGCCGCCCGTGAGCGTCGTCGGGCGGCGCGATCAGGATCGGCCCCGCCGGCTCGGGGTCGGCCTCGGGCTCGGCCACGAGGTCGACGATGCCGAGCTCGCGCGAGGTCATGTCGCGCAGGCGCAGCTCGTCGAACATCATCTTCATCCGCATGAGGTTGCGGACGCGGGCGAAGAGCGCGAGGTCGTTGAAGGGCTTCGACAGGAAGTCGTCGGCCCCGGCCTCGAGGCCGCGGATGCGCTCCTCGGGGGTGTCGAGGGCCGTCACCATGATCACGGGAATGTGCGCGGTCGCCTCGGCGGCCTTCAGCGCGGCGCAGACGGCGAATCCGTCCATGTCGGGCATCATCACGTCGAGCATCACCATGTCGGGCTGCTCGCTCCGCGCCATGTCGAGCGCCTGAAGGCCGTTCTCGGCGACGACGACGTCGTAGTACGCCGACGACAGCTTGGCGCGCAGCAGGAGCCGGTTGGTTGCCACGTCGTCAACAACCAGCACTCGACCCGACATTGCGCGCGTCTCCCTTCGGGGGTTATTTCTGTCTCGTGGACCTCGTCGGGACCGTAGGCCGGATTCCGTTAACGAATGGTTTAACCAAGCTTAACGGACCGTCCGGGAGCGCGAATGAAACAGGAACAGGCGATCGCCGTCGGCCAGAAGGCGCTGATCTGGATGGCGGAGGAGCCCGACCTCCTCGCCGGCTTCCTCGCGGCGAGCGGGCTCGCCCCCGACGACATCCGCGCCCGCGCCGCCGATCCGGAATTCCTCGGCTTCGTCCTCGACTTCGTCCTCGCCGCGGACGCACACGTCCTCGCCTTCGCCGCCGCGGCCGCGCTCCCGCCCGAGACCCCCGCCCGCGCCCGCGCCGCGCTCGGCGGCGGCGAGCCGCACTGGACCTGAGCCTTCAGCCGAGCTTGTAGTCCCGCGTCGCCTCCGGGTCGTCGGTGGCGAACGCAAGGCCCGCGAGCTCCTCCCACACCGCCTCGGGCACCGGGAAGTCGGCCCACGCCAGCGTCTCCGCCACCCGCTCGGGCCGCGAGACCCCGCAGATCGTCGCCGTCACCCGCGGGTCGCGCATCGAGAACTGGAGCGCGACGGCGCCCGGCGGCACCCCGTGCCGCGCGCAGATCTCCTCGACGCGCCGCACCGGCGCCATCGTCGCCTCGGTCGCCTCCTGGTAGACGTAGCGCCCGTGCGCCGCCCCCTTGGCGAGCGCCCCGCCGGCATAGGGCGCCGCGTTCAGCACCGACACCCCGCGCGCGCCCGCGAGCTCGAGCAGCGGCTCGGCGTTGCGGTTGACGAGGGTCAGGCGGTTGTGGGTGATGAGCACGTCGAAGTCGAAGTCGCGCAGCAGCGGCATCATCACCTCGATCCGCCCCGCCGCGAGCCCGACCGCGGTCGCCAGCCCCTCCTCCTTGATCCGCATCAGCGCCTCGATCGCCCCGCCCTTGCCGGTGATCTCCCCGAGGTCGGCGGCGTGCTCGGGATCGTGCAGGTGGAGGATGTCGACCCGGTCGACGCCGAGCGCCGCGAGGCTCGCCTCGAACGACCGCCGCGCCACGTCGCCGTCGAAGCGGTCGTCCGCGTCACGGTCGAGCTTGGTCGAGAGCACCCGCCCCGCCGGCCAGCCGCCCATCTCGCGCACCACCATCCCGACGCGCTCCTCGCTGCGCCCGAGCCCGTAGTTGCGCGAGCTGTCGAGAAAGCCGTCCTCGAGCGCGAGGATCGCCCGCACGGTGTCGAGCGCCCGCGCCTCGCCGACCTCGTAGCCGTAGGTGTCGGGCATGTTGCCGAGGCCCGACGTGCCGAAGGCGATCGGTGGCACCATCAGCCCCGTCCGCCCGATCTCGCGCTTCTCCCGCATCCGTCCCTCCCGGTTCGCCCCGACACTAGGCGGGGGCCTTCGGCGGTTGCAATCCCCGACGGCTGGCTCGATATACTCCCGCGACCCCCGAGGGAGCGGTGCATGCAGATCTATCTCGACTTCGAAAAGGGCCTCGCCGAGTTCGAGGGCAAGGCCGAGGAACTGCGAACCCTCGCCCGCAAGAACGCCGAGATGAACGTCGAGGACGAGGCCCAGGCCCTCGACCGCAAGGCCGCCGCCCTCCTCGACGACCTCTACAAGAACCTCGACCCGTGGCGGAAGACCCTCGTCGCCCGCCACCCCGAGCGCCCGCACTGCAAGGACTACATCGACAACCTCTTCTCCGAGTGGACGCCGCTCGCCGGCGACCGCAACTTCGCCGACGACCACGCGATCATGGGCGGCATCGCCCGCTTCAACGACCGCCCCGTCGTGGTGATCGGCCACGAGAAGGGCAACGACACCCGCTCGCGCATCGCCCGCAACT
>CAZEGY010000179.1:0-7067 GCA_964511815.1 uncultured Rhodovulum sp. | reverse complement strand
CGCGACTTTCTCCACGGCAACCGGGGCGAGGAGGGTGCGGGGTGACGGGTGACCCGGGTCAGTCCGTGTCCGGACGTTCCGGGCCGCCGTGGACCGCGAGGATACGCCCTGCGAGATCGGGATCCATCGCCATCCGGTCCATGCACCGCCGCAGCCAGACCGGATCGCGGATCATGCGCACCGATCTCGCGTAGGCGAGGTCGACGGTCTCCCCGTAGGCGCCCCTCGCGCTCGCCCAGGCGGCTTCCGGGACCGGGCCCCATGCCGCGATCATCATGGAGAGAACGATGATGTCGCGGCTCAGGGTGCTGGCGTCACTGCCACGGTCCGCGTTGGCGAGGAGCTTCTCGGCATACATGTCCCGACGATCGAGCACGGGCAGACCATATGCCGGGCGCATCGCCCCCGTCAGGTCGATCCGCGCCTCCCGGACGATCTCCAGCCTTATCCTTGCGCCCTCGACGTCGATGACGCCCCGGATGCCGTACTGATCGGAGCGCATCTCGCGATGCTCACGCAGGGTCGCGGCCTCGCGCAGCAGCCCCGCGAGGCCGCGCTCCCAAACGGCCCCCCGCAATGCGCGGTAGCCATCCTGGGACGCACAGAGGAAATCGATATCCAGGCTCTCGCGATACTCGTGGAGCTCGAGGACGATTGCCGTGCCGCCGGCGAAGAAACATTCGACACGGTCGAGGAAATCGCCATCGAGCGATCTCAGGACATGCAGGATCGCATTGTGGTGCGGGCGGAGGAATGTAGCGGCCACGATCGTCAGGCGGGCATGAAGTGGCCTTTGCCATACCTGGCAACCAGTGCGTCCAGCAGCTCGCGCTCGGGAACGGTCAACGCGCCCTCATCGACGTGGCGCCAGTTGCGCTCGTAGAGTGCCAGTGCCTCCTCACCGCTCACGACGGCATCCGCCGGGCGGTTCCAGCACAGTTGGCGGAGCTGGGGGTATCCGACTACGGCGATCTGCATGGCAACCTCTTGATCGTAGATAGGCCTTTCCGGTCAGACTTTCCAGAATGGAAACTTCCCTGCCTCCCCCCGCGCCTGCGCCGCGGCGGCTATTCCTGCGCGCCTGCCGTCTCGCGCGGGTCGCGGCCGCTTTCCCGTGCCCGGGCGCTGATGCTGCCGCCGTCGATGCGGCGGAGCGAGATCTCGAGGCGGGCGTCGGCGGCGGTGATCTCCTCGAGCACGCGCTTGGTGTAGGTCATGTGCTCCTCGGCGGCGCGGCCTGCGGCGACGGGGTCGCGGGCCATCACCGCGTCGAAGATGGCGCGGTGCTGGTCGAGGAGCACGGCGCGGACCTCGGGCCGGGCGTAGAGGCGCTCGCGGTTGTGGAAGATGCCGCGCCGCAGCAGGTCCGAGAGCGCCCGCATGATCTGGAGGAGCACGACGTTGTGGCTCGCCTCGTAGATGGCGACGTGGAGGTCGACGTCGGTCTCGGCCTCGTCGTGGGGATCGGCCGCGTCGTGGGCGGCGTCGATGCGGTCCATCGCCCGCTGGAGGGTGGCACGGTCGATGTCGTTGGCCCGCGTCGCCGCGAGGCTCGCCGCCATGCGCTCGAGGGTGGCGCGGAGCTCGAGATAGTCGTCGACGACCTCGGGGCGCGTCGCCATCAGCTCGATCAGCGGGTCGGTGACGCTCGTCGCCAGCGGCGCCACCATCCGGCCGCCGCCCGTGTCGCTGACGAGCAGCCCCTTGTCCTCGAGCATCTTGATGCCCTGGCGCAGCGTCGGCCGCGAGACGCTGAGGCGCACCGCCATCTCGCGCTCGGCGAGCAAGGGCTCGCCCGGCCTGAGCGAGCCCTCGAGAATCAGTTCCTCGATGTGGCGGGCCGTGGCCTCCGCCGCGCTGCTTCCCTTGATGCCGTCCCTCGTCATACTGTCGCCCCTGTGCCGCGCGACCCGCGGCGCTGGTCTCCGATGCTACCCGGAGCGAGGCAAAAGGTGAAGAGCGTTTTCCAGTTGACATTGGTGGTAAGATTAATTTACCAGAAAGAAGTCACCGGTCCCGAATAAGACCGGGACAGCACAGGAGGAGACCGGTCCCGCCCTGGCGAGGCCAACCCGTAGTCCCGGAGGCCCGCCCTCGCGCGCCGCTTCCCAGCCCGAGAACGAGAGAGACATGCGGTGCGACCGGCGCGAGCCGGCCCACGACGCCGCTCCAAGGCCTGGAGGAAGTCCCCTATGATACGGTTCCAAGTCCACGACCCGTTCGGCAACATGGCGTTGCCGGCATTCCTCGCGCCGGCGTCCGGCGCCGGCGCGAAACGACGCAAACCGGGCGGGGCGCATCGCCTGCTCGCAGGGAGGGAATGATGGCTGGCCTGATGATATTCATTCTGGCGCTTCTGCCCATCGCCACGGTGTTCCTGTTGCTGGTGGTGATGGGACGCTCGGCCAAACTGTCGATGTTCGTGGCCTATGTGGTGACGGTCGCGACCGCGCTCCTGGTCTGGGGCACCGAGCTCAACAAGGTGATGGGCGCCACGGTCAACGGCGCCGTCACCGCGATCAGCCTGCTCTACATCATCTTCGGCGCGATCCTGATCCTCTACACGCTCGAGGAGAGCGGCGGCATCCGGGCGATCCGCAACGGCTTCACCTCGATCTCGCCCGACCGGCGGGTGCAGGCGATCATCATCGCCTGGCTCTTCGGCTCGCTGATCGAGGGCGCCTCGGGCTTCGGCACGCCGGCCGCCATCGCCGCGCCGCTCCTCGTCGCCATCGGCTTCCCGGCCATGGCCGCGGTCATGGTCACGCTGATCATCCAGTCGACGCCGGTCTCCTTCGGCGCGGTCGGCACGCCGATGCTCGTCGGCGTCAACACTGGCCTCTCCGGACAGGAGACCGTCAACGCGCTGATCGCGCCGATGGAGTTCTACGACTACCTGGTGAGCATCGCGGTCAAGGTCGCGACCATCCACATGCTCGTCGGCTTCCTGATCCCGTTGATCTTCGTCGGCATGCTGACGCGCTTCTTCGGCGCCAACCGCTCGTTCACCGAGGGCTTCCGCATCTGGAAGTTCGCGCTGTTCGCGGGCCTCGCCTTCACCGTGCCCTACTGGATCATCGCCTCGACGCTGGGGCCGGAGTTCCCCTCGCTCCTCGGCGGGATCATCGGCCTTCTGATCGTGGTGCCGGCAGCGCAGCGTGGCTTCCTCATCCCCAAGGAGACCTTCGACTTCCCGCCGCGCAACCAGTGGGACGAGAGCTGGGTCGGCAAGCTCGACGACCTCGAGGACCACAACGCCCACAAGCCGCTGATGCCGCTGATGAAGGCATGGGCGCCCTACGTCATCGTCGTGGCGCTGCTGGTCATCTCCCGCACCATCGGGCCGGTCAAGGCGTGGCTGAACTCGCCCGACGTGACGATCGCGCTCGACAACCTGTTCAGCTCGGGCATCAACGCGCGGGTGCAGGTGCTCTACCTGCCGGGCACGATCCTGATCCTCGCCTCGATCATCACCTTCTTCCTGCACGGCATGAAGGGCAGCGACTACGTCAAGGCGCTGAAGTCCTCGGGCACGACGATGATCTCCGCCGCCCCGGCACTGCTCCTCGCCGTGCCGATGGTCCAGGTGTTCATCAACTCGGCGTCCGCGACCCAGGCCAGCATGCCCATCGTGCTCGCCGAAGGCGTCTCGGGCACCGTGGGCGGCGCCTGGCCGATGTTCGCGCCGTGGATCGGGGCGATGGGGGCCTTCGTCGCCGGATCGAACACCATCTCCAACATGATGTTCTCGCTCTTCCAGTTCTCGACCGCCGAGAGCATCGGCTTCGGGGCTGCGGGTGCGGCGACCGTGGTCGCGCTCCAGGCGATCGGCGGGGCCGCGGGCAACATGATCTGCGTCCACAACGTCGTCGCGGCCTCGGCCACGGTCGGCCTCGTCGACCGCGAGGGCGAGATCATCCGCAAGACCCTGATCCCGATGGCCTACTACTGCATCCAGGGTGGCCTGATCGGCTTCGCGATGCTGACGGGCAACGTCATGTGGTGGGTCGCCGCGGTGATCTGGGCCGCCGCGGTGCTGTTCGTCATGTCGCGCAACCGGGGTCACGTCCCCGTCGCCGCGGGGGTCTGAGGACCCGCACGGGTCCGCTGACCCGACATTCCGGGAGCGGTTCGCCGCTCCCGGTCCACCACCGGGAGGGAGAACGCCATGAGTGACCGTGCGGCGCTGATCGCAGAGCTCGGCCGCATCGTCGGGCCGACCCACGTCCTGACCTCTGCCCGCGACGTCCGCGGCTATACCCGCGGCTTTCGCTACGGCTCGGGGCCGGTGGCGGCCGTCGTCCGCCCCGGCAGCCTCGTCGAGCAGTGGCGGGTGCTGAACGCCGCCATCGCCGCCGGGCGGATCGTCATCTTCCAGGCCGCGAACACCGGCCTCACCGGCGGCTCGACGCCGTGGGGCGACGACTACGACCGCGAGATCGTGCTCGTCAGCCTGCGCCGGCTCAGGGGCGTCCACCTGATCGACGACGGCCGCCAGGCCGTCTGCCTGCCCGGCGCCACCCTCGACACGCTGGAGAAGGCGCTGCGCCCCCTCGGGCGCGAGCCGCATTCGGTGATCGGCTCGTCCTGCATCGGGGCGTCGGTGCTCGGCGGCATCTGCAACAACTCGGGCGGCGCCCTCGTCCACCGCGGACCGGCCTACACCGAGATGGCGCTCTACGCCGAGGTCCGCGACGACGGCTCCGTCGCCCTCGTCAACGACCTCGGGCTGGCGCTCGGCAACGACCCGGAGGAGATCCTCGCCCGCGTCGAGAGGGGCGACCTGCCGCGCCCCGAGCCGACCGAGGCCTGGGCCTCGGACCGCGAGTACGCGACCCACGTCCGCGACGTCGACGCCGCGACCCCTGCCCGCTTCAACGCCGACCCGCGGCGCCTGCGCGCGGCCTCGGGCTGCGCCGGCAAGCTCGCGGTCTTCGCCGTGCGCCTCGACACCTTCGAGGCGGAGAAGGAGACGGCGGTCTTCTACATCGGCACCAACGAGCCCGACGAGCTGACCGAGATCCGCCGCCACATCCTCGCGAGCTTCGAGACCCTGCCGATCGCCGGCGAGTACATCCACCGCGACGCCTACGACGTCGCCGCGAAGTACGGCAAGGACACCTACCTCTTCATCGAGAAGGCCGGCACCGACCGGATGCCCGCCTTCTTCGCCGCCAAGGCGCGGGTCGACGCCGTCACCGACCGGCTCGGCCTCGGCGCCACCCTCACCGACCGCGTCGCCCAGGGCGTCGCCGCCCTCGCCCCGCAGCACCTGCCGGCGCGGATGAACGCCTTCCGCGACCGCTTCGAGCACCACCTGCTGCTGCGCATGGGCGGAGCCGCCGGCATCGCCGAGGCGCGGGCCTACCTGACGACGCTGTTTCCCTCGGCGACCGGCGACGTCTTCGAGTGCACGCCGGCGGAGGGCAAGGCCGCCTTCCTCCACCGCTTCGCCGTCGCCGGCGCGGCGGTGCGCTACCGCGCCGTCCATCCGGCGTCCGTCGAGGACATCGTCGCCCTCGACATCGCGCTGCGCCGCAACGACCGCGACTGGTTCGAGCGCCTGCCGCCCGAGATCGACGCCCAGATCGACAAGAAGCTCTACTACGGACACTTCCTCTGCCACGTCTTCCACCAGGACTACGCGGCGAAGAAGGGCACCGACTGCCTCGCGCTCGAGCACGCGATGTGGAAGCTCCTCGACGCCCGCGGCGCCGAGTACCCGGCCGAGCACAACGTCGGCCACCTCTACCACGCCAAGCCGGCGCTCGCCGGCTTCTACCGCTCCCTCGATCCCACCAACAGCCTGAACCCCGGGATCGGGCACACCTCGAAATGCGCCCACTGGGCCGAACACCTGGACGACGTGGAGAAGACGGATGCTTGAGAACGCCCTGACCATCGCCGACCTCAAGGAGAAGGCGCGGCGGCGCGTGCCGAAGATGTTCTTCGACTACGCCGACTCGGGCGCCTGGACCGAGTCGACCTACGACGCCAACGAGAGCGACTTCGCGAAGATCCTCCTGCGCCAGCGCGTCCTCGTCGACATGACCGACCGCAACCTCGCCTCCGAGATGGTCGGCGAGCCGGTGTCGATGCCCGTCGCCCTCGCCCCGACCGGCTTCTGCGGCATGCAGCACGCCGACGGCGAGATCCTCGCGGCGCAGGCCGCCGAGGCCGCGGGCGTGCCGTTCTGCCTCTCGACCATGTCGATCTGCTCGATCGAGGACGTGGCGGCGAACACCACGAAGCCCTTCTGGTTCCAGCTCTACGTCATGCGCGACCGCGGCTTCATCGAGAACCTCATCGACCGCGCCAAGGCGGCCAACTGCTCGGCGCTCGTCCTCACCCTCGACCTCCAGATCCTCGGCCAGCGCCACAAGGATCTGCGCAACGGCCTCTCCGCCCCGCCCAAGTGGACCCCGAAGCACGTCTGGCAGCTCGCCACCCGGCCCTTCTGGTGCCTCGGCATGGCCGGGACCAAGCGCCACAGCTTCGGCAACATCGTCGGCCACGCCTCGAACGTCGGCGACCTCTCGTCGCTGGCCTCGTGGACGAAGGAGCAGTTCGACCCGCGGCTGTCGTGGGACGACGTCGCCTGGATCAAGGAGAAGTGGGGCGGCAAGCTCATCCTCAAGGGCATCCTCGACCCCGAGGACGCCAAGATGGCGGCCGGCACCGGCGCCGACGCGATCATCGTCTCGAACCACGGCGGGCGGCAGCTCGACGGGGCGCGCTCGTCGATCTCGGCGGTACCGGCGATCGTCGACGCGGTCGGCGACCGCATCGAGGTCCACATGGACGGCGGCGTGCGCTCGGGCCAGGACGTGCTCAAGGCCGTCGCCCTCGGCGCCAGGGGCGTCTGGATCGGCCGGCCCTTCCTCTACGGCCTCGGCGCCGGCGGCAAGGCCGGGGTGACCCGGGTGCTCGACATCATCCGCAACGAGCTCGACATCACCATGGCCCTCTGCGGCCGCCGCGACATCCGCACCATCGACGCCGAGATCCTCGACACCGCGCCGGGTCTCTGACCGGCGCGCACCCGGGCGTGGCATCCCCCGCCCGGG
>CAZEGY010000178.1:0-7078 GCA_964511815.1 uncultured Rhodovulum sp. | reverse complement strand
ACCAGCCGATGATCCTCGACTCCGCCGCCGAGTTCGAGCGCCTCCGCGCCGCCGGGGTCCAGCAGCCGGCCGCCCCGCCGCGCGCCCTCGACTGAGCTAGGGGCTGAGCCCGGGCTGAGTTCGGGGCCGCCCCCCACGGGGCGGGGATTAACCAATAACTCGTGGCGTGCCGGGGTCGCTCATGCTAGACCTTGGGGTATGAACGCCGAGACCCCCAACATAGCCGCCCGCCGGCCGATCCGGCAGCTCGATGCCGCGGCGGCCAACCGGATCGCGGCCGGCGAGGTGGTCGAGCGCCCGGCCTCGGCGGTGAAGGAGCTCGTCGAGAACGCCCTCGACGCCGGCGCCCGGCGCATCGACATCGCCTACGCCGACGGCGGCAAGCGTCTCGTCCGCGTCCAGGACGACGGGCACGGCATTCCGGCGGGCGAGCTCCTCCTCGCCCTCGACCGGCACGCGACCTCGAAGATCGACGGCAGCGACCTGACCCGCATCCTCACCTTCGGCTTCCGCGGCGAGGCGCTGGCCTCGCTCGGCGCGGTCGCGCGGCTGACGCTGACCTCGCGCGCCGCCGGCGCCGCCGAGGCCGCCGCCGTCACCGTGCGCGCCGGCGACGTCACCCCCCTGCGCCCGGCGGCGCTGGCCCGCGGCACCGTCGTCGAGATCGAGGCGCTGTTCTCGGCCACCCCGGCGCGGCTCAAGTTCCTGCGCACCGACCGTGCCGAGGCCCAGGCCATCGCCGACGTCGTCCGCCGACTCGCGATGACCGCGCCGGCGGTCGGCTTCACCCTCACCGACCGCAGCGATCCGGACGCCCCGCGCGAGCTCCTGCGCCTCGATCCCGAGGCCGGCGACCTCTTCGACGCCCTCGGCGGCCGCCTCCGCGCCCTCCTCGGCCCGGACTTCATCGCCAACGCCCTGGCGATCGACGCCGGGCGCGACGGCATCGGCCTCGGCGGCTTCGCGGCGCTGCCGACGTTCTCGCGCGGCGCGGCGGTCGCCCAGTACCTCTTCGTCAACGACCGCCCGGTCCGCGACAAGCTGCTTGTCGGCGCGCTCCGCGCCGCCTACGCCGACGTCCTCGCCCGTGACCGCCACCCGGCGGCGGCGCTGTTTCTCACCTGCGCGCCCGAGGCGGTCGACGTGAACGTCCACCCCGCCAAGGCCGAGGTGCGCTTCCGCGAGCCCGGCGTCGTCCGCGGCCTCGTCGTCGGCGCCCTGCGCGCGGCCCTCGCCGGCGCCGGCCACCGCGGCGCGACGACGACGGGCGGCGCCATGCTCGGCGCCTTCCGCGCACCGGGGTCGCAGCACGGGCCGCAGTACGGGCCGCAGTACGGGCCGCAGCGTCCGCTTTCGCCGGCGGTGGAGCGTGCCCTCTGGTCGCCGGTCCGCCCCGAACCGCCGGGCTTCGCCGAGCCGGCGATGCTCGGCGCCGACGGCTGGTCGGCCCGGGTCGAGCCCGCCGCGCCGGAGCCGGCCGAGGGCGAGGAGCTCCCCCTCGGCGTCGCCCGCGCCCAGGTCCACGAGACCTACGTCATCGCCCAGACCGCCGACGGCATCGTCATCGTCGACCAGCACGCCGCCCACGAGCGCCTCGTCTACGAGCGCCTGAAGGCCGCCCACGCCGCCGACCGCGTGCCGGGGCAGATGCTGCTCATCCCCGAGGTCGTCGAGCTCGACGCCGAGTCCCACGCCCGCCTCCTCGACGCGCGGGACGAACTCGACCGGCTCGGCCTCGTCGTCGAGCCCTTCGGCGGCCACGCGCTCTGCCTGCGCGAGACCCCGGCGCTCCTCGGCGAGGTCGATGGCAGGCGCCTTCTCGCCGACATCGCCGACGCCCTCGCCGAGGACGCCGGCCGCGGCCTCGGCGCCCGCATCGACGCGGTGCTCAGCCGCATGTCATGCCACGGCTCGGTGCGCGCCGGGCGGCGGATGCGGGCCGAGGAGATGAACGCGCTCCTCCGCGAGATGGAGGCGACGCCGCTCTCCGGGCAGTGCAACCACGGCCGTCCGACCTGGGTCGAGCTCAAGCTCGCCGACATCGAGCGGCTGTTCGGGCGGCGATGATCACCGTCGGCTCGACCGTCGTCGCCCTCGACGACCCGCGCCTGTGGGCCGCGGCCGCCGTCCTCGTCCTCTTCCTGCTGCTCTTCCGCGCCGTCGCCGCCTCGTCGCGGGCGCTCGCGCCGCTCGCCCGCCACCTCGCCGACCTCGACGGCGCCGTCCGCGCGCTCAACGACGGCCAGCAGCAGCTCCACGGCGGCATCACCCACGTCGCCGAGGCGCAGGTCGCGGCGCAGGCGCGGCTCGTCCAGTCGCTCGAAAGCCGCCTCGCCGAGGTGACGAAGGCGATGGGCGACAGCCTCAACGGCTCTGCCGTGCGCACCGCCCGCTCGCTCGGCGAGCTCCAGCAGCGGCTGGAGACCATCGACCGGGCGCAGGTGAAGATCGAGAAGCTCTCGGGCGACGTCCTCGGCCTCCAGGACATTCTCTCGAACAAGCAGACCCGCGGCGCCTTCGGCGAGATCCAGCTCCGCGAGATCGTCACCCGCGCCCTGCCCCCCGACGTCGTCGACTTCCAGGCGACGCTCTCGAACGGCACCCGTGCCGACTGCCTGATCCGGCTGCCGAACCCGCCGGGGCCGATCGTCATCGACGCCAAGTTCCCGCTCGAGGCCTACGAGGCGCTGCGGGCGGCCAGGACCCCGGCCGAGACGCAGGCGGCGCAGCGCCAGATGCGCGGCGCGGTGCGGGCGCACATGCGGGCGATCGCCGAGAAGTACGTGATCGAGGGCGAGACCGCCGAGGGGGCGCTGATGTTCCTGCCCTCGGAGGCGGTCTACGCCGAGCTCCACGCGAGCTTCGGCGACCTCGTCCGCGAGGGCTTCGGGATGCGGGTGTGGATCGTGTCGCCGACGACCTGCATGGCGACCCTGCACACGCTGCGCGCCGTGCTCAAGGACGCCCGGCTGCGGCAGGAGGCCCACGCCATCCGCCGCGAGCTCGGCCTCCTCCACAAGGACGCCGAGCGGCTGGCGAGCCGGGTCGGCAACCTCGACCGCCACTTCGCCCAGGCGCAGAAGGACGTCGAGGAGATCAAGATCTCCGCCGACCGCACCTCGGTGCGCGCCCGGCGGCTCGAAGCGATCGACTTCGCGCCGGGCGACGACCCGGCGCTGCCCGAGCCCTACGCGCCCTCGACGAGCACGAGGTCGCGCACCGAGGCGCCCTTGGCGTAGCCGAGCGCCTCCTGGTAGGCGGCCGAGCGGTAGCAGGCCTCGGCGCTCGCGAGGTCGGGGAACTCGACGACGACGTTGCGGGAGCGGTCGTTGCCCTCGAGCTGGAGGTGCTTTCCGCCGCGGGCGAGGAACTTGCCGCCGTGGGCGGCGATTGCCGGGCCGGCGCGCTTGGCGTACTCGCCGTAGCGTTCGGTGTCGCTGACCTCGACGTGGGCGATCCAGTAGGCTGGCATTCGTCTCTCTCCCTCTTTCCTCTCAGGCTTCGAGCAGGGCGCGCGCCGCGGCGATCGCCTCGGGCGCCTTCGCCGGGTCGGCGCCGCCGGCCTGGGCCATGTCGGGGCGGCCGCCGCCGCCCTTGCCGCCGAGCGCCTCGGCGGCGACCTTGACGAGATCGACGGCGGAGACCCGGCCGGTCAGGTCGTCGGTCACCCCGGCCGCCACCGCCGCCTTGCCGCCGGTGTCGGCGACGAGGAGGACGACGCCCGAGCCGAGGCGCGACTTGTGCTCGTCGATCAGGCCGCGCAGGTCCTTGCCCGAGACGCCGCTCAGCGTCTGGGCGAGGAACGGCACGCCCCCGACCGTCTCCGGCCCCTTCGCTTCCGCCGGCCCGCCGGCCATCGCCAGCCGGCGGCGGAGCTCGGCGATCTCGTTCGCCTGCGCCTTGCGCTCGTCGAGGAGGGCGCGGATGCGCTCGGGGATCTCCTCGGGCCGGGTGCGGAGCAGCCCCGCCGCCTCGGCGAGCGCCGCGCCTTCGGCGGCGACGTGGGCGAGCGCCCCTTCTCCGGTCAGCGCCTCGACGCGGCGGATGCCGCTCGCCGAGGCGCCCTCGGAGACCACCCGGAAGGCGCCGATGTCGCCGGTGCGGGCGACGTGGGTGCCGCCGCAGAGCTCGAGGCTGTAGGTGTCGCCGCCGGCGCCGATGCCGCTGCCGTCGGCGGTGCCCATCGAGACGACGCGGACCTCGTCGCCGTACTTCTCGCCGAAGAGCGCCCGCGCCCCGAGGGCCTGGGCGTCGTCGGGGGTCATGATCCGGGTCTCGACCGGGGTGTTCTGGCGGACGTAGGCGTTGACCTCGGCCTCGACGCCCGCGAGCTCGTCGGCGGTCATCGCCTTGGAGTGGGCGAAGTCGAAGCGGAGGCGGTCGGGGGCGACGAGGCTGCCGCGCTGGGCGACGTGGTCGCCGAGGGCGCGGCGCAGCGCCTCGTGGAGGAGGTGGGTCGCCGAGTGGTTGGCGCGGATGGCGCTGCGCCGGTCGCGGTCGACGACGAGCTCGGCGGCGGCGCCGCGGGCGAGGGTGCCCTCGGTGATCCGCCCGACGTGGACGAAGAGGCCGGCCTTCTTGCGGACGTCGGTGACCTCGACCCTGGCCTTGTCGGTGCGGAGCGTGCCGGTGTCGCCGACCTGGCCGCCGGATTCGGCGTAGAACGGGGTCTGGTTGAGGACGACCTGGACCTCGGTGCCGATCTCGGCGGCCTCGACCGGGCGGCCGGCGACGACGAGGGCGGTGATCTGGCCCTCGGCACGCTCGGTGTCGTAGCCGAGGAACTCGGTCGGGCCGAGACGGTCGGCGAGGTCGAGCCACACCGCCTCGTCGGCGGCCTCGCCCGAACCCGCCCAGGCGGCGCGGGCCTTGGCCTTCTGCTCGGCCATCGCCGACTCGAAGCCGGCGACGTCGACGGTGCGGCTCTGCTCGCGGAGCGCATCTTGTGTCAGGTCGAGCGGAAAGCCATAGGTGTCGTAGAGCCGGAAGGCGGCGTCGCCGGGGAGCGGCGTGCCTTCTGGGAGGCGCGCGACCTCGTCGTCGAGGATGCGGAGGCCGCGGTCGAGGGTCGCCTGGAAGCGGCTCTCCTCGGACTTCAGCGTCTCCTCGATCAGCGCCTTGGCGCGGGTGAGCTCGGGGAACGCTGCGCCCATCTGGCCGACGAGGGCGGGGACGAGGCGCCACATCACCGGATCCCTGGCGCCGAGGAGGTGGGCGTGGCGCATGGCGCGGCGCATGATGCGGCGGAGGACGTAGCCGCGGCCCTCGTTGGAGGGGAGGACGCCGTCGGCGACGAGGAACGAGGTCGAGCGCAGGTGGTCGGCGATGACGCGGTGGTGGATGCGGCCGGGGCCGTCGGGGGCGCCGTCGGTGGCGTTGGCCGAGGCCTCGATCAGGGCGCGCATCAGGTCGGTGTCGTAGTTGTCGTGGACGCCCTGAAGTACCGCGCCAATACGCTCGAGGCCCATTCCGGTATCGATCGACGGCCGCGGAAGATCGTCGCGGGTGGCGTCCTCGTGCTGTTCGTACTGCATGAAGACGAGGTTCCAGATCTCGATGAACCGGTCACCGTCCTCGTCGGGGGAGCCGGGGGGGCCGCCGGGGATTTCGGGGCCGTGGTCGTAGAAGATCTCGGAGCACGGGCCGCAGGGGCCGGTGGGGCCCATCATCCAGAAGTTGTCGGAGGTGGCGATGCGGACGATGCGCTCGTCGGGGAGGCCGGCGACCTTCTTCCAGAGGTCGAAGGCCTCGTCGTCGTCGTGGTAGACGGTGACGAGGAGCTTGTCCTCGGGCAGGCCGTACTCGCGGGTGAGCAGCTCCCAGGCGTAGGGGATCGCCCGGTCCTTGAAGTAATCGCCGAAGGAGAAGTTGCCGAGCATCTCGAAGAAGGTGTGGTGGCGCGCCGTATAGCCGACGTTGTCGAGGTCGTTGTGCTTGCCGCCGGCGCGGACGCATTTCTGGCTCGTCGTGGCGCGGACGTAATCGCGGTGCTCGAGGCCGGTGAAGACGTTCTTGAACTGGACCATCCCCGAGTTGGTGAACATCAGCGTCGGGTCGTTGCGGGGCACCAAGGGCGAGCTGGTGACGATGCGGTGATCGTTCTTGGCGAAGTAGTCGAGGAAGGTGGTGCGGATGTCGTTGAGGCTCGGCATGGGGCGCGTCCGTGGCTTTCCGGGCGCGCGGAGGAGCCGGCACCGGCGGTTCGATCGGGAGTGTTAGCGCCGCCGCCCGGCGGAGTCCATCAGGGTACCGGCGGATCGCCGTCGGCCGTCGGGCCGTCGGGATTCGGGCTTGTACATGGCACCTACAACCCACGTACATTCCAGGTACCGGACTTCGGTCCGCGGGGAGGAGGCTGACGTGGGCATCGCGGCGGAGCGGGTGCGGCTGAAGCGGGCCTACGAGCCGGCGAGCCCGGAGGACGGGACGCGGGTGCTCGTCGAGCGGCTGTGGCCGCGCGGGGTGAGCAAGGCGAAGGCGGCGCTCGACGACTGGGTCAAGGAGATCGCGCCGAGCCCGGAGCTTCGGAAATGGTACGGCCACGAGGTCGCGCGCTGGCCGGAGTTCCGCCGGCGCTATCTCGCGGAACTCGCCGGGCACGCCGAGGCGGTCGCGGCGCTCAGGGAGAGAGCGAAGGCCGGGCGGCTGACGCTGGTCTTCGCGGCGCACGATCCGGAGCGCTCGAGCGCGGCGGTGCTGCGGGACGTGCTCCTCGGCGCCTGACCGGAGGTCGGGCACCGGGGAGTGGCAGGCGGGAGCGGCCTTCGGTCGTCGAGGGATCTCGTCGAGGGTCAGTCGTCGAGGACGGCGGCGGTGTCTTCGTTCGGCATGCCGAAGTCGAGGCCGTGGGCGGCGCGGATCTTGTCCTCGATCGCGTAGGCGATGTCGGGGTTGTCGCGCAGGTAGTTCTTGGCGTTCTCGCGGCCCTGGCCGATGCGCTCGTCCGCGAAGGAGTACCAGGCGCCGGACTTCTCGACGACGCCGGCCTTGACGCCGAGGTCGATGAGCTCGCCGCGCTTGGAGATGCCCTCGCCGTACATGATGTCGAACTCGACCTGCTTGAACGGCGGCGCGACCT
>CAZEGY010000177.1:0-7084 GCA_964511815.1 uncultured Rhodovulum sp. | reverse complement strand
GCGGCGTAGGCCGGATCGCTCCCGAAGCGGGAGCCGCCGAGGACGCAGACCGACTTGCGTACGGAAGCCAACATCGCCAACCCCATGAACCCAGCCGGGAAATTGCGGTCCCGGTAATTGTGTGACAAGATGATGTAGCAGGTCGGCGGCCGCGGGACGATCCCCGACCCGGGCGTCGGCCCCGAGTTGGCGGCGCCCCGCCGACGAAAGGATGCGGATGCAGGCTCAGTCGGCCCGGACCGTGCGCGCCATCGTCGTCGTGCTCGCGGCGGCGGCCGCGCTCGGCGCCGTCGCCTACGCGGTCAACCGGAGGGCGGCGGAGCCGGAGGCGGTGGCCGTGCCCGCCGGGCCGCCGGCGGCCGAGGTCGCCGCCGTCGCGGTTCCCGAACCGGCTGGCGCACCCGCCCCGGAGGCCGCGGTCGCGGCCGAAACGGTGGGCGAAGCGGCGGCGGAGGACGCGGCGGAGGATGCCACCGGCGCCGGGGGCGCGGTGCCGACGTTCGACGTCGTGCGCGTCGCGCCCGACGGCTCGGCGCTGGTCGCGGGGAAGGCGGCGCCGGGGGCGGAGGTGACGGTCTACGCCGGCGACGCCGCGCTCGCCGAGGCGACGGCCGACGCCGACGGCAACTTCGTCGCGATGTTCGACGCCGAGCCCTCGGCCACGCCGCAGGCGCTGACCCTCGGCGTCGGCGACCGGCGCTCGGAGGAGACCGTCATGCTGCTGCCCGAAGCTCCCGCCGCCGGCGCGGCGGCGGCGTCCGGAGCGGACGCCGCGGTGAGCGACGGTGCGGCGGAGCCCGCGATCGCGGCGACGGCGATCGTGCGGGCGGACTCGGTCGAGGTGGTGCCCGCGCCCGGGTCGGGCGGCGGCGTCGCGCTCGGGGCGATCTCCTATGGCGCGGAGGGGGCGGTGACGCTCGACGGCGTCGGCACCGCCGGGGCGGCGGTGCGCGCCTACGTCGACGGGCGGCTGGCGACGGAGGCCGCGGTCGGCCCCGACGGGCGCTGGAGCCTCGCGCTCGACGACGTCGACGCCGGGCGCTACACGCTGCGCATCGACCAGATCGCCCCCGACGGCCGGGTGGCGAGCCGGGTCGAGACGCCGTTCCAGCGCGACTTTCCCCGCGCCCGCCTCGCCAGCCCGGACGAAGCGCCAGGCGCGGCGGGGAGCGCGGATGGCCGGGTGCCGCCCGGCGGGACGATCACGGTGCAGCCCGGCAACAACCTCTGGACTCTCGCGCGATCGCACTATGGTTCCGGCATGCTCTACACCCAGATCTTCACCGCCAACCGCGACCTCATCCGCGACCCCGAGCTGATCTACCCGGGTCAGATCTTCGCCATGCCCGAGCTCGACGCAGCGGCGCCGGGCGCCGCGGCCGCGAGAGCGGGCGACGGGCCGAGACCGCGGCGGGTCCCCTGACGGCGCACGACCGTTGAGCCCCGGCACCTCCCGCGAGAGCGGCTGGCGGACGATCCGCCGGGTCGTCCCCTTCCTCTGGCCCGCCGACGCGCGGGAGCTGCGCTGGCGCGTGGTCGCGGCGATGGTCGCGCTCCTCGCGGCGAAGCTCGCGACGGTGGCGACGCCGTGGTTCTTCAAGGCCGCCGTCGACGGCCTCGCGCCCGAGGGCGGCGCGGTGTCGACGGGGTTCCTGCTCGCCGCGGGGCCGGTGGCGCTGACCGTCGCCTACGGGGCGATGCGGCTCGCGGGGGCGGGCTTCACCCAGTTCCGCGACGCGATCTTCACCCGCGTCGGGCAGCGGGCGCTGCGGCGGCTGGCGCTCGAGACCTTCGAGCACGTCCACGCCCTGAGCCTGCGCTACCACATCGGCCGGCGGACGGGCAGCCTCAACCGGGTGATCGACCGCGGGGTCAAGGGCGTCGACTTCCTGCTGCGCTACCTGCTGTTCTCGATCTTCCCGATGATCCTCGAGCTCGTGCTCGTCGCCGCCATCCTCTGCTTCGTCTTCGACGCCTGGTATCTCGTCGTCGTGGTGGCGACGATCGTCGTCTACGTCGCCTTCACCTTCGCGGTCACCGAGTACCGGCTGAAGCTCCGCGAGGAGATGAACGTCCGCGACACCGAGGCCAACCAGAAGGCCGTCGACAGCCTGCTGAACTTCGAGACGGTGAAGTACTTCGGCGCCGACGCCCGCGAGGCGGCGCGCTTCGACGCCTCGATGGCGGGCTACGAGAGCGCGGCGGTCAGGATCGGCACGAGCCTCGCGTGGCTGAACGCCGGGCAGGCGGTCGTCGTCACTTTCGGGCTCGTCGCGGTGATGGTGATGGCCGCGGTCGGGGTCGAGCGCGGCAGCCTGACGGTCGGCGACTTCGTGATGGTCAACGCCTACATGGTGCAGATCATGCTGCCGCTCGGCTTCCTCGGCTCGGTCTACCGCGACATCCGCCAGAGCGTCCTCGACATGGGGGCGATGTTCGACCTGCTCGAGCAGCCGGCGGAGATCGTCGACCGGCCGGGGGCCGCGCCCCTCGCCATCGGCGGCGGGCGCATCGCCTTCCGCGACGTCTCGTTCGCCTACGATCCCGAGCGGCCGATCCTCCGCGGCCTCGACCTCGTCGTCGCGCCGGGGGAGACGGTGGCGGTGGTCGGGCCGTCGGGCGCGGGCAAGTCGACGATCGGCCGCCTGCTCTTCCGCTTCTACGACGTCACCGGCGGGGCGCTGACGATCGACGGGCAGGACGTGCGCGACGTAACGCAGGCGAGCCTCCGCACCGCGATCGGGGTGGTGCCGCAGGACACGGTGCTCTTCAACGACACCGTCGGCTACAACATCGCCTACGGCCGCGCCGGCGCGAGCCGCGCGGAGATCGAGGCGGCGGCGCGGGCGGCGCGCATCCACGACTTCGTCGCGGCGCTGCCACGGGGCTACGACACCGTCGTCGGCGAGCGCGGGCTGAAGCTCTCGGGCGGCGAGAAGCAGCGGGTCGGGATCGCGCGGACGCTGCTCAAGGATCCGCCGATCCTCCTCCTCGACGAGGCGACGAGCGCCCTCGACAGCGAGACCGAGCGCGGCATCCAGGCGAGCCTCCGCGCCATGCGCGTCGGGCGCAGCGTCATCATCATCGCCCACCGGCTCTCGACGGTGGTCGACGCCGACCGCATCGTCGTGCTCGAGCACGGGCGCGTCGCCGAGGAAGGCACCCACGCGGCGCTCCTCGCCCTCGGCGGGCGCTACGCGCGGATGTGGAGCCGCCAGCTCTCCGACCCGGATGCCGACGCGCCCGAGGCCGCCGACGTGGCGTAGGCGGCGGCTATTCCGCCGCCGGCGACAGGGCCTCGGGCGCCGGGACGAGCGTCTCGACGAAGGCGGCGAGCGCGGCGGCCTCGTCGGGCGCCATCCGCAGGCCGAGCTTGCTCCGCCGCCAGAGGATGTCGTCGGCGCTGCGGGCGAACTCGTGGGTGACGAGCCAGCGCACCTCGGCCTCGGTCAGCGTCGCGCCGAAGTCGCGCCCGAGATCGGCCGGGGTGGCGGCGGCGCCGAGGAGCGCCGCGGCCTCGGTGCCGTAGGCGCGTACGAGCCGGCCCGACCAGTAGTCGCCGAGGAACGGATAGCGCGCGCGCAGGTCGGCGGTCAGCGCCGCCACGCCGTCGACGGGGAAGTCCCCGCCCGGGAGCGGCACCCGCGCCGTCCACGCGGCGCCGGCCGCGGGGAGGTGCGGCGCGAGCTTCGCGAGCGCGCCCTCGGCGAGGCGGCGGTAGGTGGTGATCTTGCCGCCGAAGACGTTGAGGAGCGGCGCCCCTGCCCCGCCGCCGTCGTCGACGGCGAGGACGTAGTCGCGCGTCGCCGCGGTCGCCGAGGTGGCGCCGTCGTCGTAGAGCGGCCGCACGCCCGAGTAGGTCCAGACCACGTCCTCGGCCGTCACCGGCGTCGCGAGGTAGCGCGAGGCGAAGGCGAGGAGGTAGTCACGCTCGGCGTCGGTGCAGCGCGCCTCCTCGGGGCGGCCGCGGTGGTCGACGTCGGTGGTGCCGATCAGGGTGAAGTCCTGCTCGTAGGGGATCGCGAAGACGATGCGCCCGTCGGTCCCCTGGAGGAAGTAGCAGCGGTCGTGGTCGAAGAGCCGCCGGGTGACGACGTGGCTCCCCCGCACCAGCCGGACGCCGGCCCTGGTGTCGGCGTGGACGATGTCGTGGAGCACCGCCCCGACCCACGGGCCGCCGGCGTTGACGAGCGCCCGCGCCCGGTGCTCGGCGCGGCCCTCGGGGCCTGCGGTCGCGATCCGCCAGCAGCGTCCCTCGGGCGCGTCCTCGCGGCGGGCGGCGACGACGCGGGTGCGCACGAGGATGCGGGCGCCGCGGGCGGCGGCGTCGCGGGCGTTGAGGGCGACGAGCCGCGAGTCCTCGACCCAGCAGTCGGAGTATTCCCACGCCCGGCGGAACTCCGGGCGGAGCGCGCGGCCGGCGGGGTCGGTCGCGAGGTCGAGGGTGCGCGTCGGCGGCAGGATCCTGCGCCCCCCGAGGGTGTCGTAGAGCAGGAGCCCGAGGCGGATCAGCCACGCCGGCCGCCGGCCGCGCATCCACGGCATCGCCGTGGCGAGGAGGCGCGAGGTCGGGGTGTCGCTCTCGAAGCGCATGTCGGGCGAATACGGCAGCACGAAGCGCATCGGCCAGCTGATGTGCGGCATCGCCGCGAGGAGGGTCTCGCGCTCGGCGAGCGCCTCGCGGACGAGGCGGAACTCGAAGTACTCGAGGTAGCGCAGGCCGCCGTGGAAAAGCTTGGTCGAGGCCGAGGACGTCGCCTGGGCGAGATCGCCCTGCTCGGCGAGGACGACCGAGAGCCCGCGCCCGGCGGCGTCACGGGCGATGCCGCAGCCGTTGATGCCGCCGCCGACGACGAAGAGATCGGCCACCCCGTCCATCGCGGTCCTCCGCCCGTTCCACGTTCCGGGCTACCGCGCCGGTTGTGGGAGTGTCAACGGTCGAATGCGCGGAGCGGCCGCGAACGAACCCTCTCGGGTGTTCGTTCGCAAATCGGGCACGCCCGCGGCGCTGCCCGGCGCTTCGCCCTTGCGTCGCCGGGCCAAAGCCTCTATGTGCGCGGCACTCAAATCCACAGGCGGGGCTTGGGCGTCCGGGGGAGACATCCCCGGGGGTCCGCCGGTTGGGCGCAAGCCCTCTCCCCCGCCGAGGCGAAACCGGAAAAGGAAACCGCAGACATGGCTCTGCCCGAATTCAGCCTGCGCCAGCTTCTCGAGGCCGGTGTCCACTTCGGCCACCAGACCCACCGCTGGAACCCGCGCATGGGGCCGTACATCTACGGCGACCGCAACGGCATCCACATCATCGACCTGACCCAGACCGTGCCGCTCCTCGACCAGGCGCTGCACGCCGTGCAGCAGACCGTGGCCAAGGGCGGGCGCATCCTCTTCGTCGGCACCAAGCGCCAGGCGCAGAAGGCCGTCGCCGACGCCGCCGAGCGCTCGGCGCAGTACTACATGAACCACCGCTGGCTCGGCGGCACGCTGACCAACTGGAAGACGGTGTCGAACTCGATCTCGCGGCTGAAGTCGATCGACGAGAAGCTCGCGAGCGGCGCCGGCGGCCTGACCAAGAAGGAACGGCTCGGGCTCGAGCGCGAGCAGGCCAAGCTCCAGCAGTCGCTCGGCGGCATCCGCGAGATGGGCGGCACGCCCGACATGCTGTTCGTGATCGACACGAACAAGGAGGACCTCGCCATCGCCGAGGCCCGCAAGCTCGGCATCCCGGTGATCGCCGTGCTCGACTCGAACTCGTCGCCGGACGGCATCGACTACCCGATCCCGGGCAACGACGACGCGGCCCGCGCCATCGCGCTCTACTGCGACCTGATCGCGCGCGCGGCCCTCGACGGCATGGCGGCGCAGATGGGCGCGGCCGGCGTCGACATCGGCGGGCTCGAGGACGTTCCGGGCGAGGACGTGCAGGACGACGCTGGAGCCGGGGCTGGAGCCGAGGCCGAGGCCTGAGGCCACGGGCCACCGTCACGATCGCGTCGCGGGGCCGGGATACGGCTCCGCGACCGCATGATTCCAGAAGACGATTTTCGGGAGCAAGGACGATGACGATCACCGCGACGATGGTGAAGGAGCTGCGCGACGCGTCCGGCGCGGGGATGATGGACGCCAAGAAGGCGCTGACCGAGACCGACGGCGACATGGAGGCCGCGATCGACTGGCTGCGCACCAAGGGTCTCGCCAAGGCGGCGAAGAAGTCGGGCCGGACCGCGGCCGACGGGCTCGTCGGCGTGGCGGTGAAGGACGGCGTCGGCGTCGCCGTCGAGGTCAATTCCGAGACCGACTTCGTCGCCCGCAACTCGGACTTCCAGGAGATCGTGCGCGCGATCGCCGAGGTCGCGACCGGCTGCGCCGACATCGAGGCGCTGCGCGGAGCGAAGCTCGGCGACAAGACCGTCGCCGAGGCGGTGACCGAGAAGATCACCACGATCGGCGAGAACCTCCACCTCCGCCGCATGGCGACGGTCGAGGGCGAGACCGTCGCCTCCTACGTCCACAACGCCGTCGCCGACGGCCTCGGCAAGATCGGCGTGATCGTCGCGCTGACCGGGGCGGACACCGGCATCGGCAAGCAGATCGCCATGCACATCGCGGCGACCAATCCCGCCTCGCTGTCGGAGAAGGACCTCGATCCGGCGCTGATCGAGCGCGAGAAGAACGTGCTGACCGAGCAGGCCCGCGAGAGCGGCAAGCCCGAGGCGGTGATCGAGAAGATGATCGTCGGGCGGATGAACAAGTACTTCGAGGAGGTGACGCTCCTCAACCAGAAGTTCGTCATCAATCCCGACGTCACCGTCGGCCAGGCGGCGAAGGAGGCGGGCGTCGAGGTGACCGGCTTCGCGCGCCTCGCCGTCGGCGAGGGCATCGAGAAGGAAGCCGAGGACTTCGCCGCCGAGGTCGCCAAGACCGCCGGCCGCTGACCCGCGGCGCCGGCTCCGGCCGGAGGACTGCCCGAACGCCCGGCGCTCCCCGCGCCGGGCGTTGCGATTCAGGGCGTCGCTGTCACGCCATCACCGCGGCGAGGAGGTCGCTCGCCTTCGAGACGCCGAGCTTCTGGTAGGCGCGCTGCCGG
>CAZEGY010000176.1:0-7118 GCA_964511815.1 uncultured Rhodovulum sp. | reverse complement strand
GAGAATAGCGGGGACGATGCGGGCCGGACGAGGCGGGCCGGACGAGGCGGGCCGGGCGCGTCCGTGGCGCGCCCGGCGCTTCGCCATTGGCCTCCGGCGCGGCGCGCTGCATAGTGGCGGGGGAAACGCCAGCGTCCAGGGAGGGCTGCCATGGACGATAGCTCGGCACTCCTCGGCGCGACGCCGCCGAGGGAGGAGTTCGATTCGGCCGAGCTCGGGATGCTCGCACATCTCTACCGCGGCGAGGTCTACCGCTCGACGGTCTGGCGGACGCGGCTCGACCAGACGACGAACTGGGCGGTGGTCACGACCGGGCTCGCCATGTCGCTGACCTTCAGCGGCCCCTACGCCTCGCCGCTGCCCCTGATCCTCGTCGGCCTTCTCGTCGCGGTCTTCCTCTTCCTCGAGTCGCGGCGCTACCGCTACTTCAACGTCTGGCGGGCGCGCTGCCGGCTGATGGAGACCGATGTCTACGGCCCGCTCCTGCGTGGCGAGGGCGTCCGCATGGACGGCAAGTGGAACACCCTCCTCGCCGACGACTACGCCCGGCCGCGCTTCCATGTCAGCTACGTGCGCGCGATCGGGCGGCGGCTGCGCTCGAACTACGCCTACATCCTGCTCATCCAGGCGGTCGCCTACTACGGCAAGCTCTCGATCCACCCGGTGCCGGCCACCGACTGGGCGACCTTCATCGACCGCGCCGCGATCGGGGCGGTGCCGGGGTGGGTGGTGGTGCTCTGCGGGATCGTCTTCCACGGCTCGTGGATCGTGCTCGCCTGGGCGACGCTCAGGGTCGAGAAGCGCCATCGCGCCGCGGTGCGGCTCATCACCATGTGACGGGCTTGCCTGGCTGGCGCGCGGCTGGCTGGGGACGCGCCTCAGGTAGGCACGCGCGCCGCCGCCGGCAATCCCGCCTCACGCGGGTGCGTGAGGGCCGCGCGGAGAACGGACTCGAAAACGGAAAGGGGCGCCCGCGCGGGGCGCCCCTTCGTGTCGGTCGATCCGGCGCTCAGCGGGTCGGGAGCGGCCCGTCCTCGTCGGCGGCGCCGCCGATGTCGTCGAAGAGCTCCTGGATGTCGAACTCGTGGGCGGCCTCGGCCTCGGCCTGGAGCTCCCGGATGGTCTTGCCCGACGCCTGGATCTCGGCCTCCTCCTGGGAGCGCGCGACGTTGATCGCGATCGTCGCCTCGACCTCGGGGTGGAGGGTGATGGTGACGGGGTGCACGCCCAGGTCCTTGATCGGCTGGTCGAGAACGACCTGGCGCTTCTCGAGCGAGAAGCCGCCCTCGGTCGCCGCCTCGGCGATGTCGCGGGTGGTCACCGAGCCGTAGAGGGCGCCGCCGTCGGAGGCGGAGCGGATCACCACGAAGGACTGGCCCTCGAGCTTCGCCGCGACCGCCTCGGCCTCCTTCTTCAGCTCGAGGTTGCGGGCCTCGAGCTGGGCGCGCTCGGTCTCGAAGCGCTTGAGGTTGCCCTCGGTGGCGCGCAGCGCCTTGCCCTGCGGCAGGAGGAAGTTGCGGGCGTAGCCGTCCTTGACCTGGACGACCTCGCCCATCTGGCCGAGCTTGGCGACGCGCTCGAGAAGAACGACTTGCATGTCAGCCTCTCCTTAGCGGACGGCGTAGGGCAGCAGCGCGAGGAAGCGCGCGCGCTTGATCGCCTGGGCGAGCTCGCGCTGCTTCTTCGACGACACCGCGGTGATGCGCGACGGCACGATCTTGCCGCGCTCCGAGATGTAGCGCTGGAGCAGCTTCACGTCCTTGTAGTCGATCCTCGGCGCGTTGGCGCCGGAGAAGGGGCAGGACTTGCGGCGGCGGAAAAACGGACGCTGTGCCATGTGCTATCCCCCTCAGTTGTCGCGCGGGCGGCGCGGGCCGCGATCGCGGTCGCCCCGGTCGCCGCGCTCGTCGCGCTGGTTGCGGGCCTGGAGCACCGCCGACGGGCCGTCCTCGTGCTTCTCGACCTTGATGGTCAGCACGCGCATCACGTCCTCGTGAAGGCGCATCAGCCGCTCCATCTCCTGCACGGCCGGCGCCGGCGCGTCGGAGCGCACGAAGGCGTAATGCCCCTTGCGATTCTTGTTGATCTTGTAGGCCATGGTCTTCAGGCCCCAGTACTCCTGGCCGACGACCGAGCCGCCGTTGTCCTTGAGGACCTGCCCGAAGTGCTCGATGAGCCCCTCGGCCTGCGCGTTGGAGAGATCCTGACGCGCGATGAAGACATGCTCGTACAGAGCCATCCGTCACCTGTCTCTTGCGGCGCGCTTCAAAACGGGACCTCTTCGCCCTCCGGTCCCGTACGAGAGGCTGCGCGTGAACATCCGTCGGAGGGATGCGGTCTTTTACGGATACGCGCGGCGATTGCAACCCCGGATGCCGCCGGGGTATCAGCGAGGGATGCGGGGCCTCCTCACATCGCGCGCGAGCCGCGTCGCCGCGCTCCTCGCCTGCCTCGCGGCCGTCCTCGCCGGCGCGGCGATGCCGTCGCCGGCCGTCGCCGACCCGCGCCTCGTCGCCTTCGTCGCGGCGGGCGGCACCCTCGACGACATCTGCGGCGAGGCCGGCCACGGCTCCGCGGGCGACCGCCATTGCGACGCCTGCCTCCTCCTCGGCCCGGCGCTCCTGCCGGGGACCGTGGCGCCCGTCCCGGCGCGGACGGCGCGCGCCGTCGCGGCCGACGCGCCCGCCCCGGCGACGCCCAGCGTTCCGGCGCGCGCGGCGAACCAGCCGCGGGCGCCCCCGGTCCGGTCCTGACGTTCCGCCTTCCCGAAACCACAGGACGGACCACCGACATGCGACTTTTCCCGACGATCGCGTCCCTCGCCGCGGCGGCCTTCGCGGCCACGGCCGAGGCCCACGAGTTCACGGCCGGCGACCTGACGATCGGCCACCCCTACGCCATCGAGACGCCGGCGACGGCGAAATCGGCGGCGGGCTACCTCAGCGTGACCAACGCCGGCACCGTCCCCGACCGTCTCGTCGCCATCGAGGCCGACGTGGCGAAGGCCGAGCTCCACACCACCGAGACCGACGCCGCGGGCGTCGCCCGGATGATGCCGGTCGCGGCCATCGAGATCGCGCCGGGCGAGACCGTCACCCTCGAGCCCCGCGGCCTCCACGTCATGTTCATGGGCCTCGCCGCGCCGTGGGCGGCCGGCGACCACGTCCCCGCGACCCTCGTCTTCGAGAGCGCGGGCGCGGTTCCCATCGTCTTCAACGTCCAGGCGCGCAAGGAGGGCGACGACGGCGGCATGGAGAACATGCAGCACTGAGCCTCACGCCGAGGACACCGCCTCGGCGAGCGCCGGCGGCAGGTCGAACTCGGCGAGCGCCCGCTCCCGCGCCGCCGGCGACATCTTGCGCGCCGTCCTCGCGACGATGCGGACGAGCTCGTCCTCCGGGTGCTTCGTCGCGAAGTCGGCGAAATACCAGCGCAGGAAGACGAAGCAGATCACGTCCTCGAGCATCTGCATCTCGGGATTGCGCTTGATCCCCTCCTTGCGGAGGAGCGCCGCCACCCGCGCCCGCTCCTCCGCGCCGTAGCCGGCACCGGCCATCATGCCGTCGACCCGCGCCGCGTGCCGTTTCCCCTGCTCGGCGCGCCAGGCGAGGTAGCCGGCGCGGCCCTCGGGGTAGTCCTCGCGCGGCAGCGTCCAGCGCTCGACGTGCTGGCCGCGCGCGGCGATGCGCAGCGCGGCGGAGGCGTCGGGGGCGAGCCGCGCGAGCTCCGCGCTCATCCGCTCGCCGTAGACGAGCTCGACGGGCCGGCCGTCCGCCTCGCGGTGGGGGTCGGCGGCGTTCGCCGCGTCGATCGCGGCGATCACCGCTGCCAGCATTGCGTCCTCGACCATCGTCGCCCCCCGTGTCGCTGTCCGTCCGAAACCACCACCTTCCCGGGGCGGGCGCAACCGCCGACCTTTTCCTCGCGCGTCCGCTTCGCTAGAAGACGGCGCGACCCGAGGACCCCGGAATGCCCATGCCCATGGAAAAGACCTTCGATCCCGCCACGGTCGAGCCCGCGATCAGCGCCGCCTGGGAGGCGGCCGGCGCCTTCCGCGCCGGCGCCAACGCCGGGCCGAACGCCGAGCCGTTCTCGATCCTGCTGCCGCCGCCGAACGTCACCGGCAGCCTGCACATGGGCCACGCCTTCAACCACACGCTGATGGACATCCTCGCCCGCTGGCACCGGATGCGGGGCTTCGACGTGCTCTGGCAGCCGGGCCTCGACCACGCCGGCATCGCGACGCAGATGGTCGTCGAGCGCGAGCTCGCCAGGGCCAAGGCGCCCGGGCGGCGCGAGATGGGCCGTGAGGCGTTCGTCGCCAGGGTCTGGGAGTGGAAGGCGCAGTCTGGCGGGACGATCCTCGAGCAGTCCCGCCGGCTCGGCGACAGCTTCGACCTGTCGCGGAACGCCTTCACCATGTCGGGCGCGCCGGGGGCGCCGGCGGGCGAGGAGGGCAACTTCCACGACGCGGTCCTGAAGACCTTCGTCGAGTTCTACGAGCGCGGACTGATCTTCCGCGGCAAGCGCCTCGTCAACTGGGACCCGCACTTCGAGACGGCGATCTCCGACCTCGAGGTCGAGCAGGTCGAGGAGAAGGGCCACCTCTGGCGCCTGCGCTATCCCCTCGAGAACGGCGCGACCTACGAGCACCCGGTCGCCTTCGACGCGGAGGGCCGTGCGACCGCCTTCGAGACCCGCGACTACCTCGTCGTCGCGACGACGCGCCCCGAGACCATGCTCGGCGACACCGGCGTCGCCGTCCATCCCGACGACGCGCGCTATGCCCACCTCGTCGGCAAGACCGTCCGCCTGCCGCTCGTCGGCCGCTCTATCCCGATCGTCGCCGACGCCTACGCCGACCCGGAGAAGGGCACCGGCGCGGTCAAGATCACCCCGGCGCACGACTTCAACGACTGGGAGGTCGGCAGGCGCGCCGGCCTGCCCGCGATCAACGTCATGGACACCCGCGCCCGGATCTCGCTCTCGGCCGATCCGGCGTTCCGCGACGGCATCGACCCGTCCGACGACCTCCAGGGGCTCGACGGGCTCGACCGCTACGAGGCTCGCGACGTCATCGTGACCATCGCCGAGCAGGAGGGCTGGCTCGACGGCATCGACGAGGAGCTCCACACCGTCCCCCACGGCGACCGCTCCAAGGTCGCGATCGAGCCGTTCCTCACCGACCAGTGGTACGTCGACGCCGCGACGCTGGCCAAGCCGGCGCTCGCCGCGGTGCGCGACGGCCGGACGCGCATCCTGCCGGAGCAGCACGAGAAGACCTACTTCCACTGGCTGGAGAACATCGAGCCCTGGTGCATCTCCCGCCAGCTGTGGTGGGGGCACCAGATCCCGGTCTGGTACGGCGACTACCTCGACGAGTCGGGCGAGGCGCTGCACACGACGCAAGCCGCCCCGCCCGCCGGCGAGGAGCGCGTCCATCAGGAGCACGGCCGCTGGCTCCGCGCCTTCTGCGGCGTCGGCGAGGACGCGGTTCGCGAGGAGGCGGAGAACTGGTATCGCTCGCGCGTCGGCCGTCGGGTCATCGTCCGCTTCGAGGGCGAGCCCGCGGACGAGGCCGGGGAGTTCGCCGAGGAGCGGGGCACGGTCTTCGTCACCCTGCGCCGCGACCCCGACGTCCTCGACACCTGGTTCTCGTCGGGCATCTGGCCGATCGGCACCCTCGGCTGGCCCGAGCGGACCCCCGAGCTCGCGCGCTACTACCCGACGAGCGTGCTCGTCACCGGCTTCGACATCATCTTCTTCTGGGTCGCCCGGATGATGATGATGCAGCTCGCGCTCACCGGCGAGGTGCCCTTCCGCGAGGTCTACATCCACGCCCTCGTCCGCGACGAGAAGGGCAAGAAGATGTCGAAGTCGCTCGGCAACATCCTCGACCCGATCGAGCTCATCGACCAGTACGGCGCCGACGCCGTCCGCTTCACGCTGGCGGCGCTCGCAGCACTCGGGCGCGACGTCAAGCTGTCGAAGGACCGCATCGCCGGCTACCGCAACTTCGGGACGAAGCTCTGGAACGCCGCGCGCTTCGCCGAGATCAACGACTGCAAGCCCGACCCGGCCTTCGACCCGGCGGCGGTCACCCTCGCCGCCAACCGCTGGATCGTCGGCGAGACCGGCCGCGCCCGCGAGACGCTCGACGCGGCGCTGGGCGCCTACCGCTTCAACGACGCGGCGAACGCGCTCCACGCCTTCGTCTGGGGCAAGGTCTGCGACTGGTACGTCGAGCTCGCGAAGCCGCTCCTCGACGACGAAGCCACCGCCGGCGAGACCCGGGCGACGATGGCCTGGGTGCTCGACCAGTGCCTCGCGCTGATGCATCCGTTCATGCCCTTCGTCACCGAGGCGCTGTGGGGCGGGATCGCCGAGCGGCCGAAGCTCCTCGCCCACGCCGACTGGCCGACCTACGGGCCCGAGCTCATCGACCCCGCGACCGACGCCGAGATGAACTGGGTCTTCGGCCTCATCGACGAGGTCCGCTCGGTGCGCTCGCAGATGCACGTCCCGGCCGGCGCCCGGGTGACGCTGATCGCCCTCGACCTCGCCGCCGACCAGGCCGGGGCGCTGGCGCGCAACGAGGCGCTCGTCGCCCGCCTCGCCCGCGTCGAACGCTTCGAGACCGCGGCCGAGGCGCCGAAGGGGGCGGTGACGCTCGCCGTCGGCGGCGCGACCTTCTGCCTGCCGCTCGCCGAGGTGATCGATGTCGCCGCCGAGCGCGACCGCCTGGCCAAGGCGATCGCCAAGCTCGACAAGGAGGCCGGCGGCCTCCGCGCCAAGCTCGGCAACCCCGCCTTCGTCGCCCGCGCGCCCGAGGAGGTCGTCGACGAGCAGCGCGCCCGGCTGGCGGCGGCCGAGGAGGAGATCGCGATCATGCAGGCGGCGGAGGCGCGGCTCGCCGGACTGTGAACGACCGCCGCGAGCGCGGCCGCGACCGGCCCGGAGGCCGTGCCGTCTCGCGCGCGAGACGAGGGTCAAGTCGTTGATATTGCTGGATTGTCCCTCGCGCGTTAACCCTCTGGAAAGGTGCGAAACGGCCGCTCAGCCGGGCGGCCTCGGCGTTCGTCCCCTCGGGCGAAGGGTGGGGATCTCCCGGATTTCGA
>CAZEGY010000175.1:0-7127 GCA_964511815.1 uncultured Rhodovulum sp. | reverse complement strand
TGCCGCGCCTCCTGCCGCGCGGCCTCGAGCACGTCGGCCAGGGATCGCTCGCTCCTGCCACTGGCCTCGGCCCGCTCGAGCAGATCGCGGAGCTCCTCGATCGCCCGCCCCCGCGCCTGCTGGTCCCGCCGCACGAGGTCTCGGAAGTACTCGCTGACGTTGCCGTAGCGCCCGGCATCGATCTGGGCCTCGACCCATTCGCTCATCTGGTCGGGCATGGAGATGGTCAGTCTGGACACGAGGGCACCTCCTCATCATATCTGTTCATAACAGATCGCAACGCCCCCGCGAAAGCCTCCGCTGCAAAACCTGTTGTAAAACCTCGCCCCATCGCCGAACCTCCCTCCCATCGGCCCGTCCCGAGGCCGAACCCTAGGGAGGAACCACCCATGATCTCGCGGATCGCGGCCGCCGCCGCCGGCGTGCTGCTCGCCACCACCGCCTTCACCGCCCCGGCCTTCGCCAAGACCTACTACTGGATCTCCCACGGCTCCCCCGCCGACCCGGTGTGGACCTACTTCCTCCAGGGCGCCGAGCAGTGGGCCGCGGACACCGGCAACACCGTCAACACCTCCTTCCACAACGGCGACGTCGCCGCGCACCAGGAGGCGCTGCGTGCCGCGATCGCGGCCAACGCCGACGGTATCGTCACCACCTCCCCCGACCCGGGCAGCCTCGTCGAGGTCGCGGGCGAAGCGGTCGAGGCCGGCATCCCGATCATCAACTTCAACACCCCCGACCCGACCGCGCCCTTCGACGCCTACGTCGGCGGCGACAACGTCGTCTTCGGCCGCAACTGGGCCCAGTACCTCGTCGACCACGAGCTGGTGAAGGAGGGCGACTTCGTCTGGATGCCGGTCGAGGTCCCCGGCGCCACCTACGGCGTCCAGGAGGAGGAGGGCATCAAGTCGGTGTTCGAGCCCCTCGGCATCACCTACGAGGTGACCGACGCCACCCTCGACCAGGCCGAGATCATCACCCGGATGTCGGACTACCTCACCGCCAACCGGGACAGGATCGCGGCGATCATCGGCCTCGGCGACCTCGTCACCGGCTCGGTCACGCGCGTCTTCGACCAGGTCGGCGTCGCGCCGGGCGACATCCCGGTCGTCGGCTGGGGCAACTCGCTCGACACCACCCAGGAAGTCCTCGAGGGCTACGTCAACGCCGCCCAGTGGCAGGACCCGCAGGCGACCTCCTACGTCGCGCTCTCGCTCGCGGCGATGGAGGCGGGCGGCGTCCCCGCCGGCTTCGACGTCATCACCGGCGCCCTCTACGAGAAGGACCAGGCGCAGGTCTACGACGACATCCTCTCCGGCAACTGAGGACCGGCGGCCGGCGCCCACCCGCGCCGGCCGCGCCCACGCATGGACAATCCCTCCCGCCTGAAGCGCTTCGTCGCCATGCCCGAGTTCGGGCCGCTCGTCCTCCTCGCCGTCGAGCTCCTCGTCTTCTGGATGATCAACCCGACGTTCCTGTCGCCGCTCAACATCTCGAACACCCTCACCTTCACCGTCGAGCTCGGCCTCATCGCCCTCGCCATGACCCTCCTGATGACGTCGGGCGAGTTCGACCTCTCGGTCGGCTCGGTCTTCGGCTTCGCGCCGGTGCTGATGTGGACGCTGTTCAACGCCGGCGTGACGAGCCTCCCCCTCGCCTTCCTCGCCGCGATGGCGGCCGCCCTGCTCATCGGCCTCACCAACGGCCTCTTCGTCACCCGGATGAAGATCCCGTCCTTCCTCGTCACCCTCGGCATGCTCCTCGTCGTCCGCGGCACCGCCCTCTTCATCACCAACGGCTTCCCCCAGCGCACCTGGAACTCGCAAGGCCACTGGCTCGCCGAGCTCCTCGTCGGCGACTTCCACCTCGGCGGCTTCCGCATCTACGCCTCGCTCTTCTGGTTCGTCGGCGCCGCCCTCGTCCTCCACTACGTCCTCAACCGCTCCAAGGCCGGCAACTGGATCCTCGCCTCCGGCGGCAACGCCGCCGCCGCCCGCGCCCGCGGCGTCCGCGTCGGCGCGACCAAGCTCTGGCTGTTCATGCTCTGCTCGGGCATGGCCGCCTTCGCCGGGGTCATCTCCTCGATCCGCACCGCCGCCGCCAACCCCAACTCGGGCACCGGCTACGAGCTCGAGGTCATCGCCATGGTGGTGATCGGCGGCACCGCCCTCACCGGCGGCCGCGGCACCATCCTCGGCACCGTCCTCGGCGTCCTCATCCTGCGGGTGATGCGCAACGGCATCGTGCTGATCGGCGTCCCCGGCCTCGCCTACAACATCTTCATCGGCGCGATCATCCTCGGGATGATGTCGCTGCACTCCTGGCTCGAACGCCGCCACCAGACGGGAACCTGAGCGATGGCCGAGCTCGTCCGCATGGCCGCGATCGAGAAATACTACGGCAGCGTCCACGCCCTCCAGGACGTGACCTTCGTCGTCAACGAGCGCGAGATCGTCGGCCTGCTCGGCGACAACGGCGCCGGCAAGTCGACGCTGATCAAGGTGCTCTCCGGCGCCGTGCCGGTCACCTCCGGCACCATCTCGATCCGCGGCCGCGAAGTCACCATCCGCAACACCAACGACGCCATCGCCAACGGCATCGAGACGATCTACCAGGACTCCGCCCTCGTCCCCCAGCTCTCGATCGCCCGCAACCTCTTCCTCGGCCGCGAGCCCGTCCGCGGTCCGAAGTTCCTCGGCCGCATGGACGAGCCGATGATGAACGCCGTCGCGGGCGAGCTCCTCCGCCGCGTCGGCATCTCGAAGAACATCCCGCCGACGACGCCGATCGGCTCGCTCTCCGGCGGCGAGCGCCAGTCGGTCGCCATCGCCCGCGCCATGCACTTCGACAGCGACCTCATCATCCTCGACGAGCCGACCAACAACCTCGGCGTCGCCGAGACCCAAGGGGTGCTCAACTTCGTCCGCGGCGCCCGCGACAGCGGCCACTCGTGCGTCTTCATCGCCCACAACATCCACCACGTCTTCCAGGTGGTCGACCGCATCGTCGTCATGCGCCGCGGCCGCATCGTCGCCGACGACATCGACCCGAAGGCGACCTCGGTGGAAGAGGTCGAGCAGGTCATCACCGGCATGACCGCCGACGGTCGCCCGGTCGCCTGACGCGAAAGGAAGGGAACCCATGCGCGAAGGGTCCTGCCTCTGCGGTGCGGTCCGCTACACCGTCGACGCCGAGTTCACCGGCGCCACCGCCTGCCATTGCAGCCAGTGCCGCCGCCAGTCCGGCCACTACTGGGCCGCCGGCGACGTCCCGAAGGCGGCGCTCGAGCTCACTGCCGCCGACGACCTGCGCTGGTACCAGGCGTCCGACAAGGCCCGCCGCGGCTTCTGCGCGGCCTGCGGCTCCTTCCTCTTCTGGGAGCGCCTCGACGGCGACGACGTCTCCGTCGCCCTCGGCACCGTCACCGGCGCCACCGGCACCCGGCTCGAGGGCCACATCTTCGTCGCCGACAAGGGCGACTACTACGACATCGCCGACGGCCTGCCGCAGAAGCCCTGAAGTCCTCGACCGCGCACCGAGAATCCCGGTTGTTATACCAGCCGCGACTCGGATAGCGTGGCGCCTGCTGCCGCCGGAAGAGCAAACCACGCAGCGCACATCATCCCAGGGAGGGACCTCATGGACAGACGCTCGTTTCTGAAGTCGACCGTTGCCGCCGGCGCGCTGGCGACCGTCGGATTCGCCCCCGCCGCCTTCGCGCAGGACATCACCATCCTCGGATCGGTGCCGAGCCTCTCCTTCCCGTTCTTCGTCCACATGCTCAACCAGATCAAGGTCGAGGCCGAGGCCGAGGGCGTCGGCCTGATCGAGAGCGACGGCCAGAACTCGGCGCCGAAGCAGACCGGCGACATCGAGGCCGCCCTCGTCCAGGGCGTCAAGGCGATCGTCATCTCGCCCCTCGACGTCAACGCCCTCGCCCCCGCCGTCGAGCAGGCGGTGCAGGCCGGCGTCCCCGTCGTCACCATCGACCGCCGGGTCGACGGCGTCGAGGGCATCCTCGCCCACGTCGGCGCCGACAACACCAAGGGCGGCGAGGCCCAGGCCGAGGCGATCATCGCCGCCTTCCCCGACGGCGCCAAGATCTTCCACCTCCAGGGCCAGCCCGGCGCCGGCCCGGCGATCGACCGCAACAAGGGCGTCCACAACGTCCTCGACCCGGTCAAGGACAAGTACGAGATCGTCTTCGAGCAGACCGCCAACTTCGCCCGCGCCGAGGCCCTCAGCGTGACCGAGGCCGGCCTCACCGCCAACGGCAAGCCCGACGTCATCGTCTGCGCCAACGACGACATGGCCCTCGGCGCCGCCGAGGCCTGCCAGGCCGCCGGCATGACCGACGTCAGGATCTATGGCTTCGACGCCCTCCCCGAGGCGCTGGTCGCCGTCCGCGACGGCCTCCTCGCCGGCACCGTCGAGCAGTTCCCCGGCGAGCAGTCGCGCACCGCCGTCCGCATCGCCGTCGCCAAGGCCCGCGACGGCAAGGACCCCGAGGAGACCCTCGTCCTCCTGACGCCCATCGTCATCGGCCAGGACAACCTCGACAAGGCCGAGCGCATCGGCGAGACGAGCTGACCCGTCCCGGCGCCGGGCCGCCCGCCCGGCGCCGCCCCTGCCCCGGGAGTACCCCGCCGTGACCGCCAGCCCCGCCGCCCCCGCGGCGCCCGACTCCGTGGCCGCCCCGCCCCTGCTCGTCATCGACAACCTCGGCAAGCGCTTCACCGGCGTCACCGCCCTCGACGGCGTCTCCCTCGACGTCCGCGCCGGCGAGGTCCTCGGCCTCCTCGGCGAGAACGGCGCCGGCAAGTCGACGCTCCTCAAGATCCTCTCCGGCGCCCAGCCCCCTTCCTCGGGCACCATCACCCTCGACGGCGCCCCCTACGCCCCCGCCGACCCGCTCGAGGCCCGCGCCCGCGGCATCGTCACCATCTACCAGGAGCTCTCGCTCATCCCGACCCTCAGCGTCGCCGAGAACATCTTCGTCGGCCGCGCCCCCCGCACCCGCCTCGGCCTCGTCGACTGGCGCGCCATGCGCCGCGAGGCCCGGCAGATCATCGCCCGCGTCGGCCTCGCCACCGACCCCGAGACCCCGGTCTCCGCCCTCTCCGTCGCCGAGCAGCAGCTCGTCGAGATCGCTCGCGCCCTCTCGCTCTCCTCGCGCCTGATCATCATGGACGAGCCCACCTCCGCCCTCACCGAGGCCGAGGTCGCCCGGCTCCTGTCGATCATGGACCGCCTGCGCCGCGAGGGCGTCGCCATCATGTTCGTCACCCACCGCCTCGAGGAAGCCTCCGCCATCTGCGACCGCGTCACCGTCCTCCGCGACGGCCGCCTCGCCGGCCACATGGCCCGCGGCGCCACCCCCATCCCCATCCCGCAGATCATCGAGCGCATGGTCGGCCGCGCCGCCTCCGAGCTCTACGCCCGCCCGACCGAGCGCCACGCCCCGGGCGAGACCCGCCTCGCCGTCCGCGCCCTCACCACCCCGCGCAACCCCGAGGCCCCGAACGCCATCACCCTCGCCGGCGTCGACCTCGACCTCCGCGCCGGCGAGATCCTCGGCCTCGCCGGCCTCGTCGGCTCGGGACGCACCGAGCTCGCCCGCGCCATCTTCGGCGCCGACCCGGTCGCCTCGGGCACCATGACCCTCGACGGCGCCCCCTACGCGCCTTCCTCCCCCCACGACGCCATCGCCCGCGGCATCGGCCTCGTCCCCGAGGACCGCAAGCACCAGGCGATCTTCGCCGCCCTCGGCATCCTCCCCAACTTCTCCGTCGCCGCCCTCTCCCGCTTCGCCGGCCCGCTCGGGATCATGCGCGAGCGCGCCGAGCGCCGCACCCTCGCCGACTACCGCCGCGCCCTCTCGATCCGCATGGCCTCCCCCGACCAGCGCATCGACGGCCTCTCCGGCGGCAACCAGCAGAAGGTCATCCTCGCCCGCTGGCTCGCCCGCGACCCGCGCGTGCTCATCGTCGACGAGCCCACCCGCGGCGTCGACGTCGGCGCCAAGGCCGAGGTCCACCAGATCCTCGTCGCGCTCGCCTCCCGCGGCATCGCCGTCCTCGTCATCTCCTCCGAGCTCCCCGAGATCCTCGCGGTCTCCGACCGCATCGCCACCATGCGCCAGGGCCGGATCACCGGCGAGATGCCCGCCCACGCCGCCACCGAGGAGAACCTGATGGCGCTGATGGCGCTCGAGAGCCGCGAGGAAGCCCCGGCATGACCACCCCGACGACCACCGGCACGCCCGACGACCCCCGCCGCGGCCTGAACGCCTTCGACCTCCTCAAGCGCTTCGGCCCGCTGCTCTTCCTCCTCGTGCTCATGGTCATCTTCACGATCATGAACCCGAACTTCCTCAACCCGATCAACCTCTTCAACGTGCTGCGCCAGATCTCGATCACCGGCCTCATCGCCCTCGGCATGACCTTCGTCATCCTGACCGCCGGCATCGACCTCTCGGTCGGCTCGCTCCTCGCCCTCTGCGGCATGATCGCCGCCGTCGTCGCCAAGGGCGGCACGGCGAACACCCTCTCGCTCGGGTCCGCCGCCGGCGCCGGCTACGGCTGGGCCGCCGCCCTCGCCGCCGCCATCCTCACCGGCATGGTCTGCGGCCTCGTCCAGGGGCTCACCGTCACCCGCCTCAAGGTCCCGCCCTTCGTCGTCACCCTGGGCGGCCTGACCATCTTCCGCGGCCTGACCCTGACCATCTCCAACGGCGGCCCGATCTCGGGCTTCACCGCCGACATGCGCTGGTGGGGCACCGGCCTGATCGGCCCGGTCCCGGTCCCGGTCATCATCTTCCTCGGCGCCGCCCTCCTCTGCCACCTGATCCTGCGCTACACCCGCTACGGCCGCTCGGTCTACGCGGTCGGCGGCAACGCCGAGGCCGCCCGCCTCTCCGGCCTGCGCGTCGACCGCATCCTCGTCTCGGTCTACGTCATCGTCGGCTTCTTCTGCGGCCTCGCCGCCTTCGTCCTCGCCGCCCGCCTCAACTCGGCGGAAGCCGTCGCCGGCATCGGCTACGAGCTCACGGTGATCTCGGCGGTGGTGATCGGCGGCACCTCGCTCTTCGGCGGCGTCGGCAGCGTCGGCGGCACCGTCGTCGGCGC
>CAZEGY010000174.1:0-7160 GCA_964511815.1 uncultured Rhodovulum sp. | reverse complement strand
CTTCGGGCGCGACGGCGACCGGGCCGGGACGATGACCGTCGAGTTCCTCGACGAGAACGGGCTCGGCACCTTCCGGCGCTGACGGCCCGGCTCTGCCGGGACGACCCTCGCTCTGATGCGCCAGGCCCCCGGCCGTCAGTGCAGGCGGCCGAGGCCGAGGCGCTTCAGCTTGCGGTGGACGGTGGCGCGGCTGACCCCGAGGGCGGCGGCCGCGGCCGAGACGTTGCCGTGGGCGCGGGCGAGGGCGCGGCAGAGGACCGCGCGCTCCGAGCCGTCGAGGCCGTCGGCGCGGCCGCCGATGAGGTCGCCCGCGGGCAGCGGCCGGCGGAGCAGGTCGGGGGTGATCCCGAGCGCCTGGCGCGCGGCGCGGGTCGCGCCGATGACGAGGTCGTCGTCGTCGACGGCGATCAGGCTCGGCCCGACGCGCTCGCCGCCGGCGACGACGATCACCCGGCCGTGGGCGAACGCCCGGCGGAAGCACTCGGCCTCGATCTGGCGGGCGGCGTCGGCGACCGCCATCGCGGCGAGGGCGAGGAAGCTCGCGGTCAGGTCGGCGCGGCACGACGAGACGTCGAGCGCGCCGGCGAGGCGGCCGTCGGCGTCGTGGAGCGGCGCCGAGGTGCAGCCGAGCACGGTGTTGCGGCTGAGGAAGTGCTGGTCGCGGTCGATGGTGACGGCGCGCCGCTCGACGAGCGAGGTGCCGATGCCGTTGGTGCCCTCGGCGTCCTCGCTCCACACCGTGCCGGTCCACAGGCCCCAGCCGGCGAAGGTGCGGTCGTCGCCCGCCGCGCCCCGCCGCTCGACCGGCACGCCGTCGGCGTCGGCGAGGAGCACGCAGCACCCCGAGCCGCCGACCGCGGCGAACAGGCGGTCGAGCGTCGGCCGGGCGGCGTCGATCAGGTCCTCGATGCGCTGGCGCGCGCGGCGGAGCTCCGCCTCGGTCAGGCGGTGGCCGGTGCTGCGCCCGGCCGGATCGAGCCCGTGCAGCACCGCCGACCGCCGCCACGAGGCGACGAGCGGCGAGCGCGCGGCGGCGCCGCTGTCGACGGCGCTGTGGATACGCTCGGCATGATGCCCGGCGACGTGTGCCATCCGAATCCTCCCCCGAGGTTTGCGGGAGAGGATGGCCGCGGGCGCCGCGAGGTCAATTCGACCAAGGAAGCATGTCAGGCGCCATGTCGCTTCTCGACGCGGAGCAGGATCCCCGCGGCGATCGCGACCGCCGAGGCGGCGAAGGAGAAGAGCGCGCCCATCTTGGCCGCGTCTTGGACCGGGCCGGGGGCGAAGGCGACGCCGGCGACGAAGAGTGCGACGGTGAAGCCGATCGCCGCGACGAAGCCGACGACGACGAGGTCGCGGCTCGCCATCCCCGGCGGCAACCCGAGGCCGAGGGTGCGGGCCGCGAACATGCCGAAGAGGGTGATCCCGACCGGCTTGCCGACGAGGAGCCCGAGGAGGACGAGCCACGTCGCCGCCCCGATCGCCGAGAACTCGACCCCGGCGTTCGCCAGACCGAAGAGGAAGAGCACGATCTGCACCGGCGCCTTCAGCGCGTGCTCCATGCGGTTGAGGAGGTCGGGAAGCACGTCCTCCTCCTCGGCGAAGACGCCGAACTCGATGTCCGAGTGCGGGATCGCCGGGATGATCGGCAGGAGCCCGAGGGCGGGGTGGATGCCCGCCATCTGGAAGCCGTACCAGCTCAGGCAGGCGGCGATGGCGTAGGGCCAGAACGACAGCCGGTCGCGGGCGAAGGCGCACCAGCGCCCGTCGCCGCTGCGCGCGTCCATCTCCCGCGGCAGGCGGTTGGCGAGGAGATAGACCGCGACCGCGGCGCCGAGCGAGAGGAGGAGCCACGCCGGGGCGAGGTCGCCCTGCGGATAGAAGATCGCGAGGATGAGCAGGCCGCCGGCGTCGTCGGCGATGGCGAGCAGCAGCAGGAACGTCACCGCCGGGTGCGACGCCCCGAAGACGATGCGCGCGACGAGATAGGAGAAGGCGATGTCGGTCGCCGTCGGGATCGCCCAGCCGCGGGCGAGCTCGGCGAACTGGCCGATGACGAGCGCCCCGACGAGGTAGACGACCACCGGCCCGGCCATGCCCCCGGCCGTGGCGATGAGCGGGGTCAGCGCCTTGCGACCGCGGAGCGCGCCCTCCTTGAGGGCGACGGCCTCCCAGACCTCCTTGCCGGCGATCGCGAAGAAGAACGCCATCAGCACGTCGTTGATGAGGTAGTGCAGCGTCAGGACGCGCCCGGCGACCCCGTCCGGTCCGGTCTCGAGCGCCCCGATCGGGCCGCCATGCCAGAGCACGAGGTCGATGACGGTATGGTAGGCGTGCGGGTCGACGTTCGCCCAGAGCAGGCCGAGAACGGCACCGAGGAGGAGGAGGAGCGAATAGTCCTCCATGAGGTTCCAGACCCGATACATCCACGCCCCTCCCGGTCCCCGCCGTTTATCCCCGACTGCACGCTCGCGCGCCGAATGGCAAGCGCGTTGCTTCAACCGGCCCTCCGCCGGCGCCCGGTCCCGCCCTTGCGGCGCGCGCGATTGCGCCGCAAGGTCTCGCCCCGGCCGGAGGAGGGCAGATGAGCGCGCACGAGCCGATCGACGACACCTTCGCCGCGGCGCTCCGCCGCGCGATCGACGGCAAGACCAAGCCCCTCGGCGCCCTCGGCCGCATCGAGGCCCTCGCCGCGCAGGTCGCCCGCGTCCAGGGCACGCTCGCGCCAAGGGTCGAGACCTGCGCCCTGACGATCTTCGCCGCCGACCACGGCATCGCCGCCGAGGGGGTCTCGGCCTATCCCCAGGCGGTGACCCGGCAGATGGTGCTGAACTTCCTCGCCGGGAACGCCGCGGCCAACGTCTTCGCCCGCTCGGTCGGGGCGAACCTCCGCGTCGTCGACGCCGGCGTCGCCGGGGCACCGCTCGCCGACCCGCGGCTCCTGTCGCGCCGCATCGGGCCCGGCACCCGCAATTCCGCCCGCGAGCCGGCGATGACCGCCGCCGAGCGCGACCGGGCGCTCGCCGCGGGCCGCGCCCTCGGGGCCGACGGGGCCAGCGACGCCGTCGCCTTCGGCGAGATGGGCATCGCCAACACCTCGGCCGCCGCCCTCGTCGCCCACAAGCTCGCCGGCCTGCCGCTCGCCCGCCTCGTCGGCCGCGGCACCGGCCTCGACGACGCCGGGCTGGCGCGCAAGGAGGCGATCCTCGCCCGCGCCGCCGCCCGCACCGCCGAGCGGCTCGACGCCGGCACCGCCCTCGCCGAGTACGGCGGCTTCGAGATCGCGATGATGGCCGGGGCGATGCTCGGGGCGGCGGCGGCGCGGCGCGTCGTCCTCGTCGACGGCTTCATCGCCGGGGCCGCGGCGCTCGTCGCCGTGGCGCTGGAGCCCGCGGTCGCCGGCGCGCTCGTCTTCGCCCACCGCTCGGCCGAGCACGGGCACGCGGCGCTCCTCGGCCACCTCGGCGCCGAGCCGCTCCTCGACCTCGACATGCGGCTCGGAGAGGGGACCGGGGCGCTCCTCGCCTGGCCGCTCGTCCGGGCGGCAGCGGCGATGCTGACCGAGATGTCGAGCTTCGAGAGCGCCGGCGTCAGCGGCCCGGCATGAGAGGTCTGCCGACGCGGCTCGCCGACGAGGCCGCGCTCGCCCTGATGGCCGCGGGCTTCCTCACCCGCCTGCCGCTGCCCCAGCCCCCCGGCTGGGAGCCGGCGCGGATGGCCGCGGCCTTCCGCTGGTTCCCCGCCGTCGGCCTCGCGATCGGGGCGGTGGCGGCGGCGGCGTTCGTGCTCGCCGCCCTGCTCGTCGCGCCGATGCCCGCCCTCCTTCTCTCGACGGCCGTGGTCGCGCTCCTGACCGGGGCGCTCCACGAGGACGGCCTCGCCGACACCCTCGACGGCCTCGGCGGCGCGACCCGCGAACGCGCGCTCGCGATCATGCGCGAGGGGTCGATCGGGACCTACGGCGTTCTCGGGCTCGGACTGGCGATCGCGACCAGGGTCGCGACCCTCGCCGGGATGACCGCATGGGCGGCCGTCGCCGCGCTCGTCGTCGGCCACGGGCTCGCGCGGCTGTCGCTCGTCCTCGTCGTCGCGACGAGCCGCTACGCCCGCCCGGCCGGCGCAGCCGGGTTCGCCGCCGCCGGCATCGCCACCCGCGACCTCGTCGTCGCCGGCGCCACCGGGCTCGCCGCGCTCGTCGGCCTCGGCGTCGTGCTCGGACCCCTCGTCGCGCTCGGCGGCGGCGCCGGGATGGTCGTCGGCCACGCCGCGGCGCGGGCGCTCTTCGAGCGGCGGCTCGGCGGCTACACCGGCGACTGCCTCGGAGCGACGGCGCTCCTGAGCGAGCTCGGCGTCGTCCTCGGCATCGCCGCGTGCCTCTGACCCTCCTCCGCCACACCACGCCCGTCCTCGGGCCGGAGGTCTGCTACGGCGCGACCGACGTCGCGCTGGCGCCGGGTTTCGAGGCCGAGGCCGACGCCGCGCTCGCCGGACTGCCGCCGGTCGGACGGATCGTCACCAGCCCGCTCGCGCGCTGCGCCCGGCTCGCGGAGCTGCTCGGCGCGCGGCTCGGGGTCGCGGTCAACGTCGATCCCGACTGGCGCGAGCTCGACTTCGGCGCCTGGGAAGGGCGGCCGTGGGCGGAGATCCCGCGGGCCGAGATCGACGCCTGGGCGGCGGATTTCATGGAGGCGCGTCCCCACGGCGGCGAGAGCGTCGCGACGCTCCTCGCCCGGGTGCGACGGGCGGTGGCGCGCTGCGGCGAGGACGAGGACTGGCTCGCCGTCACCCACGGCGGCCCGGTCCGCGCCGCGCTCTTCGCAGCGGGCGGCGGGCCGGAGAGCTGGCGACGGAGCATCCCCTACGGCGGCCTCGTCGCGCTGCCGGCGCCGTCCGCCCCGCGGGCGGGCGGCGCCTGATCGGGCAGGGGGCGCCCGGAGGCGCCCCCGCCCTCGCCTCAGTTCCGGCCCTTGTCGACGAGCTTGCCGGCCGAGATCCACGGCATCATGCCGCGGAGCTTCTCGCCGACGACCTCGATCTGGTGGGCGTCGTTGCGGCGGCGGGTCGCCTTGAAGAAGGGCTGTCCGACGGCGTTCTCGGCCATGAAGCCCGAGACGAAGCGCCCGGTCTGGATGTCCTCGAGCACCTCCTTCATCCGGCGCTTGGTCTCCTCGCGCGGGAGGATGCGCGGGCCGGAGACGTACTCGCCGTACTCGGCGGTGTTGGAGATCGAGTAGTTCATGTTGGCGATGCCGCCCTCGTAGATGAGGTCGACGATGAGCTTCACCTCGTGCAGGCACTCGAAGTAGGCCATCTCCGGCTCGTAGCCGGCCTCGACCAGGGTCTCGAAGCCCATGCGGATGAGCTCGACGAGGCCGCCGCAGAGCACCGCCTGCTCGCCGAAGAGGTCGGTTTCGCACTCCTCCTTGAAGTCGGTCTCGATGATCCCCGAGCGGCCGCCGCCGATGCCGGCGCAGTAGCTCTTGGCGATCTCGAGGGCGTTGCCGCTGGCGTCGTTGTTGACGGCGACGAGGCAAGGGACGCCGCCGCCCTTGACGAACTCGCCGCGGACGGTGTGGCCCGGGCCCTTCGGCGCCATCATGATGACATCGACGCCGGGCTTCGGCTCGATCAGGCCGAAATGGACGTTGAGGCCGTGGGCGAAGGCGATCGCGGCGCCCTCGCGCAGGTTGTCGTGGATGTGCTTGCGGTAGGTCTCGGCCTGGAGCTCGTCGGGCATGGTCATCATCAGCACGTCGGCCCACTTGGCGGCCTCGTCGATCGCCATGACCTTCAGGCCCTCGGCCTCGGCCTTCTTGGCGCTCGGCGAGCCGGCACGGAGGCCGACGGCGACGGTCTTCACGCCCGAGTCGCGCAGGTTCAGCGCATGGGCGTGGCCCTGGCTGCCGTAGCCGACCACGGCGACCTTCTTGTCCTTGATGAGGTTGATGTCGCAGTCGCGATCGTAATAGACGCGCATGTCCGGTTCCCTTGGTGTCTTCAGGTGCGCGGACCATACCCCCGACGGCGGCTTGCGGCTCGCCGATCTCGCGGCGGATCGGACCGAATCCGCGGTTGGCATTCGCCGCGGCCGCGATTATCGCTGGACGAATGCAACCCGTCGACGACACCGACCGCCGCCTGCTGCGCCTGCTCCAGGACGATCCCGACCTGCCGGTGACCGAGCTCGCCGCGCGTGCCGGGCTCTCGCCCGGTCCGTGCGCGCGGCGGATCGAACGGCTGGAGCGCGACGGCGTCATCCTCGGTCGGGCGGTCGACATCGACTGGCGGGCGCTCGGCTTCGAGGTGCAGGTCTTCCTGCGCGTCACCCTCGACAAGACCCATTCCAACGCCTTCGACGCCTTCCTCGCCGCCGCCCGCGCGCTGCCCGAGGTCGTGGCGATCGAGACCCTGCTCGGGCGCGTCGACGTGCGCATGGACGTGATCGCCCGCGACCTCGCCCACTATCAGGAGATTTACCGCAACCGCATCCTCGCCCTGCCGCACATCGCCGAGATCGAGGCGCTGATGCTCGTCTCGGAGTTGAAGAACTCCGAGCGGCTACCGATCTGAGAGACCTCTCCGTCGCACGTTTCGGCACATGAACAGGGGGTTAACGCGCGAATGATAATTATGTAATGTCAATGGCTTGACCCTCTGCACGCGCGCGTGCAGGCACCCTCTCCGGGCGCGCCGGGGTCTCTCCGAGGAGAAGGCATGGATCTCGACGACACCGACCGGGCGATCCTGCGGACGCTCCTCGCCGACGGCGGGCGCAACGCCAAGCAGGTCGGCGCTGCGGTCGGCCTCAGCCAGCCCGCCGCCTGGCGGCGCATCCGCCGGCTGGAGGAGGCCGGCGTGATCCGCGGCCGCCACGTCGTCCTCGACCGCGGCAAGCTCGGCTTCACCGTCGTCGTCTTCCTCGGCGTCCGCCTCGCGGTGCGCGGCCGCCTCGACCTCGAGGCCTTCGAGCGGGCGGTGCAGGCGATCCCCGAGGTCCAGGTCGTCCAGCACGTCCTCGGGGTCTTCGACTACCGGCTGAAGGTCGTCGCCCGCGATCTCTCCGACTTCGAGCGCATCCTCCGCCGCCGCATCCTGACGCTCCCGGGGGTCGGCGCGGTCGAATCGAACGTCATGCTGAGCGCGGAGCGGCCCGCCGGCCC
>CAZEGY010000173.1:3087-7178 GCA_964511815.1 uncultured Rhodovulum sp. | reverse complement strand
GCGCGGCGGCACCGGCATGATCGGGCTCCTCGCCGCCTTCGGCGACTTCCTCCCGCTGGCGATCGCCGTGGCGCTGACGCCGATCCCGGTGATCGCCACCGTCCTCGTCGTCGCCCAGCCCCGGGGCGCCGCCGCGGGCACGGGCTTTCTCGCCGGCTGGGTCGCCAGCCTCTCGACCGTGACCCTGCTCCTGACCTTCGCCGTCGGCGAGGTCGAGGGGACGCGGTTCGCCCTCGGCGCCTGGCTCCAGATCGTCATCGGGCTCCTGCTCCTCGCCGGCGCGGTCGGCAAGTGGCGGAACCGGCCCCGCGGCGACGAGGAGCCGCCGGTGCCGGGATGGATGCGCCCGCTCGGCAGCGCCGGGCCGGGACGGGCCGTGGTCTTCGGCCTCGCGCTCGGCGCCAACCCCAAGAACATCGGCCTCGCGGCGGCGGCGGCGGCGGCCATCGCCTACCGCGGCCTCTCGGGTCCCCTCGCGCTCGTCGCCGCCGCGCTCTTCGTCGCCCTCGGCTCGGCGTCGGTGATCGGCGGCGTCGTGCTGCGGAGTTTCGGCGGCGCGCCCGGCGCCCGGCGGCTCGACGGACTCAAGTCCTTCATGCTCCGCAACAACCACGTCATCATGATGGGGCTGTTCCTGCTCGTCGGCCTGAAGATCCTCGGCGACGGGCTCGCGGAACTCGGGGCGCCACCGCCCTGACGATCCCCGCGACGAACGAAACCCCGCCGCCGGGGGCGCGGGGGTCTCGGTCTCCATCCTGTCGGAAAGGGTCGGGGGGTGGGACGCACGGGCTCCTGACGACGCCCGTGCCTTGCGTCCTCCCCGAGGCTCAGGCGGCCTCGGATCGCTGGGCCTGCCGCTCGGATTCCTCGCGGCTCAATGCGACCGACGTGCGTACGCCCCGCCGGACGAAGTCCATCATGCCCTTCACCGTGCGCTCGTTGGGGTCGATCCCCGCGCACATCAGCACCTCACGGCCGTCGCGGGAGCGCGCCCAGCGGGCGATCACCTCGGGACCGTTGCCATACTTCTTGTCGTCGGCGATCGCGTCATCCAGTGCGGCCAGCACGACCGCGGCGAAGAGCTTCTGCGCGCGGGCGCCCTGATCGTTGGTGAATGCGACCTCGTCAACGTAATCGAACATTACGCTCAGTCCTTCCTCCATCGGCTGTCTTTGGGCGTACTTATAACGATCTCATGACACGCGGGGCCTGCCCATTTCACAAGACCGACATGCGCCGACCGAATACCTCAACGACCCTCGATATAGGGGTTGGGCACCATCAAATCAACGATTCCTGCCGCCCGCTCGCGAACCCGGCGGCGCCGGCCGCGTTTGCATTGGCGGGCGAAACCCGCTAACCCGGAAACCATCCCGCCGGAGGCGCCAGAATGGCCCGTGATCCGCTCTTCATCGTCGCCGCGATCGCCTGTCTCGCGGTCGTGGTCGTGCTCCTCGTCGGGGTCGGCGCCTTCGCCCGCGGCGGCACGTTCAACCGCAAGTACGCCAACAAGATCATGCAGCTCCGCATACTCGCGCAGTTCGTCGCGGTGGTGCTGATCGTGCTCTTCGTCTGGCTCTCGGGGCGCGGCTGACGTGGTCGTCCTCAACCGCATCTACACCCGCACCGGCGACAAGGGCGAGACTGCGCTCGTCGACGGCAGCCGCGTCCCGAAGGACGCGCCGCGCGTCGACGCCTACGGCACCGTCGACGAGCTCAACGCCACCCTCGGCCTCGCCCGCCTCCACGCCGACGGCACGCTCGCCGACGCCGTCGCCCGCATCCAGAACGATCTCTTCGACCTCGGCGCCGACCTCGCCAACCCGGGCTTCGAGCGCGACGCGGAAGCCAAGCGCCCGCCGCTCCGCACCGTCGCCGCCCAGGTCGACCGCCTCGAGGGCGAGATCGACGCGATGAACGCCGACCTCGCGCCGCTGCGGAGCTTCGTGCTCCCGGGCGGCTCCGCCCTCGCCGCGCACCTTCACCTCGCGCGCACCGTCTGCCGCCGCGCCGAGCGCGCCGCGGTGACGCTCGCCGGGGCCGAATCGGTCAACCCCGAGGCGGTGCGCTACCTCAACCGCCTCTCGGACTGGCTCTTCGTCGCCGCCCGCGTCGCCAACGACCGCGGCAGCGCCGACATCCTCTGGGTCCCCGGCGCCAATCGCTGAACGATTCCGGCACGATCGCCGCCGTTCGCACCCGACGCCGCACCGGACGCCGCACGCGACGTCAGACTGGACCCAGCGGCATTTCGTAACCATATCCGAAGGACCGCGTTCCGATCCGCGGCGATCTATGGCTTGATGGGTGGGGGCACGGCGATCGGACCCGGGCCTCGAGGGGTGGAGTGCCAGGCGATGTTCGTGCGGACGCGCGAGCCCGTTGTCTACAGCCGTGCCGAGATCGTCTCGGATGCCGCGGTCCATGCCGTCGGCCTCGTCGCCGCGCTCGTCGGGGTGGTGGTGCTCCTCACCCTCGCCACGCGCTGGTCGGGCGAGGCGCGGATCGTCATCGCCGCCGGGATCTACGGGCTCACCCTCATCGGGATGTTCCTCTGCTCGGCGCTCTACAACATCGCCGCCCCGCCCGAGCGGCGCGACACCTTCCGGCGCGTCGACCAGTCGGCGATCTACATGAAGATCGCCGGCAGCTACACGCCGTTCGCGGTGCTGACCGGCAGCCACATGGGCTTCTTCCTCACCGGCATCTGGAGCGCCGCGCTCGCCGGCGCCATCCTCATCCTCTTCGGCTCCGAACGGATGCGCCGCCCCGCACTCGCGCTCTATCTCGCCATCGGCTGGGCCGGGATCTTCGCCGGCCGGCCGCTCTTCGCCGGCCTGAGCCCCGAGGGCTTCAACCTCGTCCTCGCCGCCGGGCTCGTCTACACCGCCGGGGTGGTCTTCCACCTCTGGGAACGGCTTCCCTTCCACAACACCATCTGGCACGTCTTCGTGCTGGCGGCGAGCTTCGTGCTCTATGCCGGCCTCGTGGTCGAGCTCGCGCACCGCGCGCCGGTGGTCACCGGCTGAAGAAGGGCAGGGCAATGGGCGACGACGGTCCGCGGGACTTCCTGCAACGCTTCCGCGGCGGCATATGGCTCGCCGTCGGCGCGGTGCTCGTCATCGTCGTCGCGGTGCTCATCTCCTGACCGGCGCGCCGCGCCCGCGGCGCCGCCGCACCAGCCGCGCCAGCGGCGCCAGCACCGCCCGCGCCGCCCGGCCCGAGGCGCGCTCCGGCGCCACCACCCGTGCCAGCACCGGCCCCCAGCGGCGATAGGCGCCGACCACGGCCCGGCCGGCGGCACGGCGGACGAGCACCTCGTCGCGGAAGCGCCGGAGCGCCACCACGTCCGGATGCAGGCGGTCGCCGTAGGCCGCGGTCGCCACGAAGCAGCCGCCACCGTCCGCCGCGGCGTCGCGCGCCTCCTCCTCGTCGTCGGGGTCCTGCGGCCCGCCGGGGTCGTCCGGGTCGTCGCCGGCCCCGTCGCCCTCGTCGTCGCCGTCCGCGACCGGGGTCGGGTCGCCCACCGCCGCGCCGTCGAGGTAGGATTGCAGCACCGTCTGGCCGCCGACCTCCTCCTGGACGAGCACCTCGCCGTCGGTGTCGGCGAAGTTCTCGGTGAGGTAGGCGACCTCGTGGGTGACCCCGGCCACCGTCGCCGTCCCGATCGACAGCCCGACCCCGACGTAGGCGACGTCGGGGTCGAGGATGTTGGCGCGATGCCCGGCGCTCTCCATCAGGCCCTCGTGCATCCCGTCGACCTCGCCGGCGTCGAGCCCGCCCGAGAGGCTCGTGTAGGCGACGTTCTCCGCGGTCCGCCACGACCCGTCGAGGGCGAAGCCCGACGCCTCGATGCGCTCGGTCGCGCTCGATCCGCCGGCGCCCTCGTGCGAGAGCGTGCCGGTCTCCCCCATCCAGTCGGAATGGCCCTGCGCCGCGGCGTTCAGGTGCGCCTCGATCTGGAGCTCCGGCAGACCCGCCTCCGCCCGCTCGGCATTGATCGCGGCGACGACGCGCTGCTCGAGGTCCGAGGCGACTTCGGTGGGCATGAACGCGGCTCCCGTCTGCGATCCGTCTGCGATCCGTCTGCG
>CAZEGY010000173.1:0-2987 GCA_964511815.1 uncultured Rhodovulum sp. | reverse complement strand
CCGTCTGCGATCCGTCTGCGATCCGTCTGCGGCCCCCGATCCCTGACCGACGCCCCGCCGCTTGTCCAGCCTCCGGCTACCAGCGCAGCAGGCGGCGGCCGATCGCCGCCCCCGCCACCGTGGCGCCCAGCACCGGGAGCGCGTACCAGACCGCGTAGAAGAGCGGGCTGTCCTCGGTGCAGTGGATGGCGTAGAGCGCCGCCCCGGTGCCGCCGGCGAGAAGCCCCGCGAGCGCCCCCGACGCCGCCGGCCGCGTGCTCGCCCCGGCCCGCAGCGCCCAGAGCGCGCCGGCGAGCGGCGGCAGCGCCATCAGCGTGATCGCGCCGAGGCAGAACATGCTGGTCCGGCCCATCAGCGCCGGCATCCACCCCGCCCGCGGCAGCGCCGCGAGCTCGGCGGCGACCGCGACGACGAGCAGCACCGGCACCGCGGCGAGGAGCGCCCCCCACCGCCCGACGCGCCCCTCGGGCCGGGCGAGCCGCAGCGCCGCCCCGAAGGCCGCGACCGCGAGGAGCACCGGCAGGAGCTGCTTCAGCATCACCGGCCCGCGCGTCAGCACCGCCATCGGATCGGGCCGGAAGCCGAGGACCGGCAGCGCCACCGCCGCGACGACGACCGCGCCCGCGGCGAGCCCGCGGGCGAGCCGCCGTCCGGGGTCGGGCGCCGGCGTCGTGTCGGCGGCGAGGACGCGCACGAGCTCGTCGGTCCTCATTCGACGAGCCTCCCGCGCAGCGCCGCGAGCCGGCGCAGCGCCCGGTGCAGGGCGACGCGCAGCGCGCCCTCGGTCATCCCGAGCTCCGCCGCCGTCTCGGCGACCGTCCGCCCGTCGAGCCCGATCGCGCGCACGATGCGCTGCGCCCGCGGCTCGAGCGCGGCGATCACCCGCTCGGCGTCGCCGCGCTCGGTCGGATCAGGGTCGGGCTCGGCCGGCAGCACCTCGGCGAGGTCCTCGATCGGCACCTGCACCTGCCGCCCGCGGGCACGGAGCGCGTCGACGACCTTGTAGCGGACGATGGCGTAGAGCCACGGCCGGACCGGCCTGTCCTCGCGCCAGGTATGGCGCTTCTGGTGAATGGCGAAGAGCGTCTCCTGCACGATGTCCTCGACGGCGTCGGCTCCGAGCCCGGCGGCGCGGGCGCGGGCGATGCCGCGCACGATCGGCGCCACCGCCCGGAGGAAGGCGGCGTAGGCCCCCTCGTCGCCGCGGTTCGCGGCCCGGAGCAGGTCGTCGAGCGGCGTCTCTCCGGCGGAGCCCATGTCCCTCCTCTTCGCGCCCGCCCCCGCCGTCGTTACGCCGTCGTTACGCCGCCGGCGCGCGCCGCCCGCATCTGACGCGCGCACCCCCCGCCCCGTCAACCGCACGCCCGTCAACCGCACGCCCGTCAACCGCACGCCCGTCAACCGCACGCCCGTCAACCGGACCCCACGACGGCGCCAACACCGACGGGCCGCAGGCCGCTGATCCCGAAGCCGTGTCCCGCCGGCCCCCTGCCCTTGCGCCGCCCGGGGGAATGCGCTCAAGCTCCGCCGATGACGACGGCGACCGCCACCCCTTCCCGGCCCGCGCGGCCGCGGCGCCTGCGCGCCGTGGCGCTGGCGCTCGCCGTGCCGCTCGCCCTCGCGCTTCTCGCCGCCGTCCTCGCCGCCGTCCTCGTCCTCGACGTCCGCCCGCGCATCGCCGCCCCGGGGCCACCCGACGCCCGCGCCGCGAGCCACACCCGCGACGTCGCCGAGAGCCTGCGCACCCTCGTCGCCACCGGGGGCGGCGACGGCCGCTGGAGCGCCACCGAGGCCGAGGTCAACGCCGTCCTCGCCGCCGCCCAGCGCCTCGTCCCCGGCAGCCTCGGCGTCGCCCGGGTCACGGGCGACGCAGTGACCCTCGACCTCGCCGTCGGCCCGCCGCGCCTGCCCCCCGGCCTGTGGGTGAACCTCCGGCTCGCCGTCGCCGCCTCCGACCACGGCCTCGAGCTCGCCTCGGCGCGCGTCGGCCGGCTGCCGATCCCGCCCGCCCTCGCCCGGGAGGTCCTGCGCCGCGCCCTCGACCGCAAGCTCGGCGACGGCCTCGGCACCGCCGCGCTGGCGAGCGTCGCCGCCGTCCGCCTCGACCCGCCGCGGGCGACCGTGGTCTTCGACTTCGACGCGGTCGGCGGCGCGGCGTTCTTCGAGCGCCTGCGCGCCCGCGCCCTCGACGTCGCCGGCACCACCGCGCGCGAGCAGGTCTACGTGCAGCTCTGGCACCTCGACAAGGCCGTCGGCCGCCGGGCGCTTCCCCGCGACGGCTCGGTGCTGCCCTACCTCGGGAGCGCGGTGCGCACCGCCGCCCGCCTCGCCGCGCGCGACGGCGCCGACCCGCACGAGGAGATGCGCGCCGCGCTCTACGCCCTCGCCCTCTACTGCGGCGACCCCGACTTCGGCGACCAGATCGGCGTCACCATGAAGGCGGCGATGCAGGGCCGCGGCAACGGCTGCGCCGGCACCACCCTCGGCGGCCGCGACGACCTCAAGCGCCACTTCGTGATCTCGGCCGGCCTCGAGGCCGCGACCGCGAGCGGCGCCGCCTTCGGCATGGGCGAGCTCAAGGAGCTCCTCGACAGCAACGACGGCGGCTCGGGCTTCAGCTTCCGCGACATGGTCGCCGACGCCGCCGGCGTCCGCTTCGCCCGCGCGCTCCTCGCCGCGCCCCCCGAGCGCTGGAAGCCGATGCTCGCCGGGCTCGAGCGCGGCGAGGACGCCATCCTCCCCGCCCTCGACGACCTCCCCGAGCACCTGAGCGAAGCCGAGTTCCGCGCCCGCTTCCACGACGTCGACAGCGCCCGCTACGCCGCCATCGTCGCCGAGATCGACGCCCGCGTCGCCGCCCTCCCCTTCTTCGCCGCCCCCTGACCCGGGGCGCGGCGCCACCCCGAAGGCTTTCGTGCCCCGGGCCTTCGCGCCGAGGCTTTCATACGGCCTTGAAACCTGGAGAGCAGTCGCTTTTCGGCCAACAG
>CAZEGY010000172.1:0-7209 GCA_964511815.1 uncultured Rhodovulum sp. | reverse complement strand
GCATCCACGCGCCGATCGGCGCCGACATCGGGGCGAAGGCGCCGGCGGAGATCGCGGTGGCGATCCTCGCCCAGATCACCGAGCGGCTGCGCCGTCCGGCGACGCGGCCCTGACGGCGGTGCGCTTCGGTCCCGTTCCCGTCGCCGAGGCCGGGGGTGCCGTCCTCGCCCATTCGCTCGCGGCCGGGGGGCTGCGCCTGAAGAAGGGCCGCGTCCTCGGCCCGGCCGATCTCGCCGCCCTGACCGCGGCCGGGGTGGCGACGGTCACCGTCGCGCGGCTCGACCCGGGCGATCTCGGCGAGGACGCCGCGGCCGAGGCGGTGGCGACGGCGCTCGGGATCGGCGACGGGCTCTCGCTCTCGGCGCCGTTCACCGGCCGGGCCAACGTCTACGCCGAGGCCGAGGGCCTCCTCGCCGTCGACGCCGCGGCGGCGGCGGCGCTCAACCGGGTCGATCCGGCGATCACCCTCGCCACCCTGCCCGACGGCGCGCGGGTGCGGCCGCGGCAGATGGTGGCGACCGTGAAGATCATCCCCTACGGCGTCGCGGGCGCGCGGGTCGCCGCGGCGGCGGCGGTCGCGGGCGGCATCCTCGCGCTCCACCGCTTCCGGGCGCGGACCGTCTCGCTCGTCCTCACCCGCACGCCGGGCCTGAAGGAGAGCCTGATCGCCAAGGGCGAGGAGGCGGTGCGGGCGCGGGTCGAGGCGCTCGGCTGGACGCTGCTGCCGCCGGTCGCCGTCGCCCACGACGCCGACGCGGTCGCGGCGGCGGTGCGGGCGGCGGTGGGCGAGGTCGTGCTCGTCCTCGGCGGCTCGGCGACCTCGGACGCGGCCGACACCTGCCCGGCGGGGGTGGTCGCGGCCGGCGGGCGGCTCGTGCGCTTCGGGATGCCGGTCGATCCCGGCAACCTCCTCTTCGTCGCCGAGCGGGACGGCCGGCCGGTCGTCGGCCTGCCGGGCTGCGTGCGCTCGCCGGCGCTCAACGGCGCGGACTGGGTGCTCGCGCGGCTCGCGGCCGACCTGCCGGCGGGCGACGCCGAGATCGCGGCGATGGGCGTCGGCGGGCTCCTGAAGGAGATCCCCGTGCGGCCCCAGCCCCGCGCCGGGCTGCCGCCGGCGCCCGGGCGGCCGCGGGTGGCGGCGATCGTGCTCGCCGCCGGGGCGGCGCGGCGGATGCGGGGGCGCGACAAGCTCCTCGAGCCGGTCGACGGCCGGCCCGTCCTCCGCGTCGTCGCCGAGGCGGCGGGCGCGAGCAGGGCCGACGAGGTCGTCGTCGTCGTTCCCCCCGGGGCCGAGGCGCGGCGGGCGTCGCTCGCCGGGCTCGACGTCGGGATCGTCGAGGCGCCGGACTGGGCCGAGGGCATGGCCGCCTCGCTCCGCGCCGGGCTCGCGGCGGTGGCCGCGCGGGCCGAGGCGGTCGTCGTGCTCCTCGCCGACATGCCCGAGGTCGGCCCCGGGGACATCGACCGGCTGATCGCCGGATACGACCCCGACGAGGGCCGCGAGATCGTCCGCGCCGTCGCCGCCGACGGGACGCCCGGGCATCCGGTGCTCTTCGGGCGGCGGTTCTTCGAGTCGCTCGCCGCCCTGCGCGGCGACCGCGGGGCGCGCGACGTCCTCGCCGAGGCGGGCGAGTTCGTCGTCGAGGTGGCGACGGACGGACGGCGGGCGCTGACCGACCTCGACACCCCGGAGGCGTGGGCCGCGTGGCGCGCGGCGCGGGGCGGCGCCGGCTGAGGCGGGCGGACGACTCATTTACAGAACGCCGGCCACGGGCCACCCTTGCCGGGCAACGCCATCCGGGTCCGCACGATGCTCGACCTGACCGCCGCGCCGCTCTGGATACCGGCCGTTCTCTTCGTGGGCGCGATGCCCGTCGTCGCGATGGCGGGGCCGGTCGTCGTCCGCCGTCTCGTCCCGCTCGAGCGCCTGCGCAGCAACAACGAGGTCGCGGGCTACAAGTTCGCGACGGTCGGCGTGCTCTACGCGGTCCTGCTCGCCTTCGTCGTGATCGTCGTCTGGGAGAAGTTCAGCCAGGCCGAGAACGAGGTCGCGACCGAGGCCGGGGCGGCCTCGACGCTCTACCGCCTGTGGGACGGACTCGGCGAGAGCCGCGACGGCCTCCGCGCCGCGACGACCGCCTACCTGACGGCGGTGATCGACGCCGAATGGCCGTCGATGGCCGCGGGTCACGAGAGCCCGGCGGCGACCGACGCGCTCAACCGTCTCTACGCGCGCCTCCTCGCCGACCGGCCCGCCGACGACTTCGGCTCGGACCTGCTCCGCGAGGCGCTCAACCAGCTCGACCAGCTCACCCAGGCGCGGCGGGCGCGGATCGTGATGGCGGACGGCATCGTGCCGGGCGTCGTCTGGGCGGTGCTCTTCGGCGGCGCGGCGCTGACGATCGGCTTCACCTTCTTCTTCGGCGTCGAGAACCTGCGGGCACAGGCGCTGATGACGGGCGCGCTCGCGCTCCTCATCTTCGCCGGCCTCCTCGTGATCGTCGCCATCGACCGGCCGTTCGCCGGGACGGTGATCGTCGAGCCGGCGCCGCTCGCGAACGTGCTCGCGGATTTCGGCGGGGTTCAGGGGGGCGGGGTTCAGCGGTAGGTCGCGGCGGCGAGCTCGATGTTGAAGAGGCCGCGGTCGAAGCCCGAGGCGGTCTCGAGGGTCCGGAGGTCGACGCGGGTGCGGGCGCCGGTCTTGGTGGTGATCGTCCAGCTCGTCAGCGCGATCGGGTTCTCCGAGAAGGTCATCACCATCCGGCCCTCCTGCGGGGAGCGCGGGTCGACGACGGTGATCTCGGTGACGCCGGCCTTGCGGGTGGCGCCGAGGACGAGGCCGGGCTCGGCGAGGCTCAGGCGGTCGCGGAGCAGGAGCGAGAGCGGCGTCCGGTCGAGCGGGTAGCGGGTCGGGTTGCGGTTCGACTTCGGATCGAAGACCCCGACCCAGGCGCCGTCGGCGAGGACCATCGCGCCCTTGGGGCTGTCGTACTCGAAGCGGATCCTGCCGGGCTTCTGCAGGTAGAAGCGCCCGGTCTGGACCGCGCCGTTGGGGTTCGTCTGGCGGAACGTGCCCGTCGCGCTGCGGAGCGCCGTCAGGTAGCCGTTGATCGCGGACACGTTCACCGACTGCGCCGCGGCCGGCAGGGCGGCGGCGAGGGCGAGGGCGGGAACGGCGAGAAGGAGGGTGCGTCGGTCCATGCCGCGGATATAGCCCGGGCCGGGCGCGGTTGCACGCCGGGATCGCGTCACAACGGCGTCAGCCCGGCATCGGACCCGGGGGGCGGCGCTTCCCGCACCGCAAAATGCTGGACCGCGAGGGGGTTGCACGCTACATTTCGCCGGAAACGGGGCGGTCGAGACCCCGGCGACGAGGCATGAGATGCAGTTTCCCGCGCGGTTTTCAGACCTGCCGGAGTACGCCTTTCCGCGCTTGCGGCGGCTGCTCGCCGGGGTGCGCCCCGGCGGCGACGAGTTCGCGATGACGATCGGCGAGCCCAAGCACCCGATGCCCGCGCTCGTCGCCGAGACGATCGCCGCCCATGCGCACGAGTTCGCGCTCTATCCGCCGAACGACGGCACCCCCGAGCTCCGCGCCGCGATCGCGGCGTGGATCGGCCGGCGCCATGGCGTCGCCGTCGATCCCGAGACGCAGGTGATCGCGCTCAACGGCAGCCGCGAGGGGCTCTTCAACGCCGCGCTCGCCCTCTCGCCCGAGGAGAAGGGCGGCGGGCGGCCGGCGGTGCTGGTGCCGAACCCGTTCTACCAGGCCTACGGCGCCGGGGCGCTCGCGGCCGGCGCCGAGCTCGTCCCGGTTCCGGCGACGAAGGCGACGGGCTTCCTGCCCGACTTCGCCGCCCTGCCGACCGCGCTCCTCGACAGGGTGAGCCTCTGCTACCTGTGCTCGCCGGCGAACCCGCAGGGGGCGGTCGCCTCGGAGGGCTACCTCGCGGCACTCGTCGCGCTCGCCGAGCGCCACGGCTTCCGGGTCCTCGTCGACGAGTGCTACAGCGAAATCTATCCCGACGCCCCGCCGCCGGGTGCGCTCGCGGCGGCGGAGGCGGCCGGGGCCGACCCCGAGCGGGTGACGGTCTTCCAGTCGCTCTCGAAGCGCTCGAACGCGCCCGGGCTCCGCGCCGGCTTCGCCGCGGGCGGGCCGCGGACGATCGCGGCGCTGAAGCAGCTCCGCGCCTACGGCGGGGCGCCGCTGCCCCTGCCGATCCAGCGGGCGGCGACGGCGCTCTGGGGCGACGAGGCCCACGTCGACGCGAGCCGGGCGCTCTACCGCGAGAAGTTCGCGCTCGCCGACCGGGTGCTCGGCAACCTGCCGGGCTACCGGGCGCCCGCGGGCGGCTTCTTCCTGTGGCTCGCCGTCGGCGACGGCGAGGCGGCGGCGGTCAGGCTCTACCGCGAGACCGGGGTGCGGGTGCTGCCCGGCGCCTACCTCGGGCGGGCGACCGCGGCGGCGCCGAACCCGGGCGCGGCCTACATCCGCGTGGCGCTCGTCGCCGCGCCCGAGGCGGTCGAGCGCGGGCTCGTCGCCATCCGAGAGACGCTGGGCGAGGCGATGACCGAGGAGAGGGCCTGAGATGGCGAGCCGCACCAAGACGAGGCGCCGCGCGCCCCTGATGGAGAGCGACACCGAGGCGGCGCTCCGCCGCCGCGGCACCGAGCTCGTCGGGCTGATCCTGATCGCGCTCGCCGCCCTCGCCGCGACGATGATCTGGACGTGGTCGCCCGACGATCCGAGCCTGTTCAGCGCCACCGACGAGGCGCCGCGCAACGCCCTCGGCCTCGTCGGCGCCTCGCTCGCCGATCCGCTCCACCGCGCCCTCGGCTGGGCGTCCTACGGCATCGCCGCGATCCTCGGCGTCTGGGGCCTGCGCTTCCTTCTCCACGCCGGCGACGCCCGCGCCGTGCGCCGCACGATCTTCGCCCCGGTCGCGCTCCTCGTCGCGGCGAGCTTCGCCGCCACCCACGTCCCGCCCGCGGGCTGGGCGCCCGAGTACGGGCTCGGCGGGCTCCTCGGCGACGCGGTGCTCGGCGCGCTGCTGCCGCTCTCGCCCTTCGACCTGACGCTGACCTTCCGGGTGGCGACGGCGGGCCTCGCCCTCCTCTTCGTCCTCGCGAGCGGCTACGTCCTCGGGGTGACCTGGGCCGAGGCGCGGGGCTTCCTGCGCTTCGTCGGCCAGGGCTCGGTCGTCCTCTACTCGGGCGCCCACGGCCTGACCGGCAAGGCGGTCTCCTCCGCCGTCGACGGCGCGAAGGCCGGGGCCCGCGTCGCCCGCGACCGCGCCGCCGAGAGCCGCGCCGCCCGCCGCACCGAGGCGCCGGAGCCCGCCCTGTCGCGGGCCGCCGTCGCCGAGCCCGCGCCGCGGCAGGCGGCCGCCGCGGCGGCGGCCCGCGAAGAGAGCCTGATGGCGAAGATCACCGAGGCGGTCCGCGCCCGCCGCGAGAGCGACGCCCCGGCGGCGCCGCGCCCGCGGACGATGCCGCCGCTGACCGCCGCGGGCGGGGCCGTCGCCGTCCTCGACCGCGACGTTGGCGATGTCGACGACGGGGAGGACGAGGACGACGCCCCGCCCCCGCCCCTCCCCGAGCCGCGGGTGCAGGCGCCGAAGGTGCGCCCGCTCGTCAAGAGCGCCCGCGCCCGCTCGGAGGAAGAGCCCGAGCTCGCGCTCGATCCCAACGCGCCGGACGAGTGGCAGACGCCGCCGCTCTCGCTCCTTCAGAACCCCTCGACGATCGTCCGCCACCACCTGTCGAGCGACGCGCTCGAGGAGAACGCGCGGATGCTCGAGAACGTGCTCGACGACTACGGCATCCGCGGCGAGATCGTCGCGATCCGCCCCGGCCCGGTCGTGACCATGTACGAGCTCGAGCCGGCGGCGGGCCTCAAGGCGAGCCGTGTCATCGGCCTCTCCGACGACATCGCCCGCTCGATGTCGGCGCTCGCCTGCCGCGTCTCGACGATCCCCGGGCGTTCGGTGATCGGCATCGAGCTTCCGAACGAACTCCGCGAGAAGGTGCTCCTGCGCGAGATCCTCGCCGCCAGGGGCTTCGGCGACTCGGCCCACGCGCTGCCGCTCGCGCTCGGCAAGGACATCGGCGGCGAGCCGGTGGTGGCGAACCTCGCGCGGATGCCGCACCTGCTCATCGCCGGCACCACCGGCTCGGGCAAGTCGGTCGCGATCAACACCATGATCCTCAGCCTGCTCTACAAGCTCTCGCCCGCCGAGTGCCGGCTGATCATGATCGACCCGAAGATGCTGGAGCTCTCGGTCTACGACGGCATCCCGCACCTGCTCTCCCCCGTCGTCACCGACCCGAAGAAGGCGGTGGTCGCCCTCAAGTGGGTGGTGGCGGAGATGGAGGAGCGCTACCGCAAGATGTCGAAGATGGGCGTGCGCAACATCGACGGCTACAACGCCCGGGTGAAGGACGCGCTGGAGAAGGACGAGGGCTTCACCCGCACCGTCCAGACCGGCTTCGACGAGGACACCGGCGAGCCGGTGTTCGAGACCGAGGAGTTCCGCCCCGACCCGATGTCGTTCATCGTCGTCATCGTCGACGAGATGGCCGACCTGATGATGGTCGCGGGGAAGGAGATCGAGGCCTGCATCCAGCGCCTCGCCCAGATGGCCCGGGCGAGCGGCATTCACCTGATCATGGCGACGCAGCGGCCGTCGGTCGACGTCATCACCGGCACGATCAAGGCGAACTTCCCGACGCGGATCTCCTTCCAGGTGACCTCGAAGATCGACTCGCGGACCATCCTCGGGGAGATGGGCGCCGAGCAGCTCCTCGGCCAGGGCGACATGCTCTACATGGCCGGCGGCGGGCGGATCACCCGTGTCCACGGGCCCTTCGTCTCCGACGAGGAGGTCGAGGAGGTGGTGCGCCACCTGAAGCGGCTCGCCGCGCCCGAGTACGAGGCCGGCGTCCTCGACGGCCCGGACGCCGACGAGGAGAGCGAGATCGACCTCGTCCTCGGCCTCGGCGGCAACACCCAGTCCGACGACGCGCTCTACGACCAGGCGGTGGCGATCGTCGCCAAGGACCGCAAGTGCTCGACCTCCTACATCCAGCGCAAGCTCTCGGTCGGCTACAACAAGGCCGCGAAGCTCGTCGAGATGATGGAGGAGCAGGGCGTCGTCAGCCAGGCGAACCACGTCGGCAAGCGCGAGGTGCTGGTGCCGGAGCGGTGAG
>CAZEGY010000171.1:5367-7216 GCA_964511815.1 uncultured Rhodovulum sp. | reverse complement strand
GGGTGACGAGCCTCGTCGACCTCGGCCTGCCGGTGACGATGGCCGACCTCGACCTCGCCCTCGCCGCCGCCTTCGCCGAGGTCTTCGGCGAGGACGGCGCCGGCTGAGATCCCGCCGCTCCCGAAGGCATGGAAAGAGCCCGGCGGACGGGCGGGGTCACGGCCGTCCGCCGGGCTTCTCGTCGGGGGTCGATGGGCGGTCAGCCGGGCCCTCAACGGTCCCCTCGGCCCACCTTGGAGAAGGGCGGAGGGCACCGGCGCCCGCTCGCTGGTGCGGGGAGGGGGCCTCGGCGCTGCATGCGCAGGACGTGCTCCGGCGGGCTGCCGGACGGCCCTTCCCCTTGCCGCAGGCGGCGAAGGCCGATATGGCGGGGAACGGCGGCGCGGGGCCGTCCCGGAGGTCACCGGCGGGTCACCGAATGAACACGCGCGATCCTGAGCTCCTCGTCTCGACCGGCTGGCTCGCCGACCATCTCGGCGCGCCGGACGTGCGCGTCCTCGACGCCAGCTGGTACCTGCCGGCCGACGGGCGCGACCCGCGGGCCGAGTACGCCGCGGCCCACGTCCCGGGGGCGCGGTTCTTCGACCTCGACGAGATCTCCGACGACCAGTCGAGCCTGCCGCACATGGCGCCGCCGGTGGAGAAGTTCGTCGTGCGGATGCGGGCGATGGGCATCGGCGACGGGCACCGGGTCATCGTCTACGACGGCGCCGGGATCTTCAGCGCGGCGCGGGTGTGGTGGCTGTTCCGGCTCTTCGGCAAGACCGACGTCGCGGTGCTCGACGGCGGCTTCCCGAAGTGGAAGGCCGAGGGGCGGCCGGTCGAGGCGACGCTGCCGATGGTCCGCGACCGCCACTTCACCGCCGCCCGCGACGCGAGCCTCGTCCGCGACGTGACCCAGGTCGCGGCGACCGTGAAGCTCGGCGACGCCCAGATCGTCGACGCCCGCGCGCCGGAACGCTTCCGCGGCGAGGCGCCGGAGCCGCGGCCGGGCCTCCGCTCCGGGCACATCCCCGGGTCGCGCAACGTGCCCTACAAGACCCTCCTCAACCCCGACGGCACGATGAAGGACAAGGCCGGCCTCCGCGCCGCCTTCGAGGCCGCCGGCGTCGATCCGATGAGGCCGGTCATCACCACCTGCGGCTCGGGGGTCAGCGCCGCGGTGCTGAGCCTCGGGCTCGAGCGGCTCGGCAGCCGCAGCCACGCGCTCTACGACGGGTCGTGGGCGGAGTGGGGGGCCTACCCCGACCTGAAGGTCGAGACCGGATGATCCACGCCGCCGGAGACGAGGTCGAGGTGACCGTCACCTTCCTCGAGATGGCGGCGCGGCCGGCCTACCCGCGGCCGCACCTGCCGGCGGGGGCGGCGTCGGCGCTGATCGCGGCGGAGCGGCCGCCGCTCTGGTACTTCCTCGGCCTCTACGAGCGCGTCGGCGCCGACTACGAGTGGACCGACCAGATCGCCGCGCCGGAGGACGATGTCGCGGCCTTCCTCCACGACCCCGCGGTGACGCTCTACACCTTCATGCGCGCCGGCTGGCCGCACGGCTTCTTCCTCCTCGACGCCCGGACGCCGGAGACCTGCAACCTCGGCTACTTCGGGCTGGTGCCCGAGGTGGTCGGGCGCGGGCTCGGGACATTCCTCCTCCAGACCGCGGTCCACATGGCGTGGGACCGGCCGGGGGTCGAGGTCGTCACCGTCAACACCAACAGCCTCGACCACCCGCGGGCGCTGCCGCTCTACCAGAGGGCCGGCTTCGTGCCGGTGCGCCGCGAGACCACGCGCCGGGTGCTCGCCCGCGACCGCACCGTCACCGACGCCCGAAGCGACGCCTGAACGACGCCCGGAA
>CAZEGY010000171.1:0-5267 GCA_964511815.1 uncultured Rhodovulum sp. | reverse complement strand
CGCACCGTCACCGACGCCCGAAGCGACGCCTGAACGACGCCCGGAAACGACGCCCCGAACGACGCCCGTAACGACGCCTGAACGACGCGCGAGGAGATCCCCGATGTTCGAGACGCTGAAGCCGACCCCGCCCGACAAGATCATCGAGCTCATGGACCTCTTCAAGGCCGACCCGCGCACCGACAAGGTCGACCTCGGCGTCGGCGTCTACAAGGACGCCAGCGGCCGGACGCCGGTGATGCGCGCGGTCAAGGAGGCCGAGAAGCGCCTCCTCGCCGAGCAGGACACCAAGGCCTACGTCGGCATCCTCGGCGACCTCGCGTTCGTCGACGCGATCGCCGATCTCGCCCTCGGCGACGCGGTGCCGCGCGACCGGCTCGCCGGCGCGCAGACCCCGGGCGGGACCGGGGCGATCCGCCAGCTCTGCGAGCTCGTCAAGCGCACCAACCCGGCGGCGACGGTCTGGCACTCGGACCCGACCTGGCCGAACCACCCGGCGATCCTCGCCTACCTCGCCATCCCGGCCAGGACCTACCGCTACTTCGACGCCGACACCAAGGGCGTCGACTTCGCCGGGATGATGGCCGACCTCGCCGGGATGAAGCCCGGCGACATCCTGCTGCTGCACGGCTGCTGCCACAACCCGACCGGGGCGAACCTGACCCTCGAGGAGTGGCGGGAGGTGACCGCGTTCGTCGGCAAGTCCGGGGTGATCCCGTTCGTCGACCTCGCCTACCAGGGCTTCGGCGACGGCCTCGCCGACGACGTCGCCGGCCTCCGGCACATGGCGGGCGCCGTGCCCGAGATGATGCTGGCGACGAGCTGCTCGAAGAACTTCGGCCTCTACCGCGACCGGGTCGGCGCGGCGTTCGTGCTCGCCGCCGACAAGGCGACCGGGGCGCTGGCGCGGCAGAACCTCGGCTCGCTCAACCGGCTCAACTTCTCGTTCCCGCCCGACCACGGCGCCAAGGTGGTGGCGATCATCCTCGGCGACGCCGCGCTCCGGGCCGACTGGATGGCCGAGCTCGAGGCGATGCGGACCGGGATGCTCGAGCTCCGCACCGGCCTCGCCGAGGCGCTGCGCCGCGAGACCAACTCCGACCGCTTCGACTTCGTCGCCGCCCACCGCGGCATGTTCTCGCGCCTCGGGCTCGGGCCGGAGCAGGTGAAGGCGGCGCGCGAGGACTTCGGCATCTACATGGTCGGCGACAGCCGGATCAACATCGCCGGCCTGCCGAAGGACGGCCTCGACCAGCTCGCCCGCGCCATCGCGGCGGGCGGCTGAGGAGCGGCATGGCGGCCGATCTCGCGGCGCTGCGCGCCCGCTTCAGCGACGTCGTCGACGGCGAGGCCGAGCTCCGCGCCGCGACCGGCGCGGCGCACCAGCGCGCGCTCGACAAGGTCGTCGACGCCATCGACGAGCACGCCGCGCGCTTCATCGCCGCGGCGCCGTTCGTCTTCATCGGCTCGACCGGGGCCGACGGCACCACCGACGTGTCGCCGAAGGGCGACCCGGCGGGGTTCGTGCGGGTGCTCGACCCGCGCACCCTCGCCATCCCCGACCGGCCGGGAAACCGCCGCTACGACACCTGGCGGAACCTCTTCGCCAACCCCGCGGTCGGGCTGCTCTTCGTGGTGCCCGGGGTCGAGTGGACGCTCCGGGTGACCGGCCAGGCCATCCTCGTCCGCGACCGCGGCCTCCGCGAGGCGCTCGCCGAGCGCGGGCGGCTGCCCGACCAGGTGCTCGTCGTCGCGGTCGAGCGGGTGCTCGCCCACTGCCCGAAATGCATGATCCGCTCGGGGCTGTGGAAGCCCGCGGCGTGGCCCGACGTGGCCGGCGTCCCGAGCCTCGCCGAGACCCTCGTCGCCCACGCCCGCCTGCCCGAGCCGGTCGCGGCGGTCGCGGCCTCCCTCGAAGAGGGCAACCGCGAGCGTCTGTACTGACGCGACGCCACCGCCAACTCGGCCCGGGCCACGCCCCGGCGTCGGCGCGTGGCAGGTGCGCGGGCGCTTCCGGGACGCACCCCGAACGCTCCCCCCGAACGCTCCCCCCGGGGGCAGGATTGGCAGCATTCTGCCGATCTCTCCCGGGGGTGGAACCAGATCGCCCGGATCGTCGTTGCCCCCCGGAGTCAGCGGTCCCCGGGTCCTGGGCGCTCGCGCCTGCGGCCCCCGCTGGTTCCGAGGGCGGTGCCGTCCCCCCGGTGCCGCCCTCTCGCCGCCGCCCGCGCCGCGCTCGGCGAAGCCCTGCCGCCCGCGCGGACGCCATTGGCGCCCGCACCCTGGGATGCTATCGATCCGTCGAGGTCGCCGGAGGCGCGGAAAGCAGGATTGACATGTACGGTATCGTGCGACGGTTGACGCTGCGCCAGCGTCTCGTCGCGCTGGTGGCGGTCGCCATCGTGCCCGGGCTGGTGGCGCTCCTGCTCTTCATCGCGGCCTTCCACCAGGAGCGCCAGCGCGAGGTCCGGGACCAGGCGCTGCGCACGAGCGAGATCATCTCGCTCGAGATGGCGCGCATCGTCTCGGGGGCGGGCTCGGTGCTCGACACCCTCGCGGTGGCGCCGGCGGTGCGGACCCTGTCGCCGTCGTGCCCGGAGTATCTCGGCGAGCTGACGACCCGGCTGCGGAACCTCGCCGGCCTCGCGGTCTACGAGACCGACGGCCGGCTGCGCTGCGCCACCGCGGCGTTCGCGACGGCGGGCGTCGGCACGGCGCCCTTCTTCCGCGAGGCGGCGGAGGACGGCGGGCTCGTCGTCGGCGGCTACACCCGCGGCGACGACGGGCGCCCGCCGATGCTGCCGATCGCGCTCCGCGTCGACGCGGGCGCCGGGCCGCGGGTGCTGGTGACCGCGATCGACCTCGACTGGCTCGGGGCGCGCATCCGCGACCGCGACGTCACGGCGGGGAGTGCGGTCTCGGTCGCCGACCGCGACGGCATCGTGCTCGCCCGCGAGCCCGAGCCGGAGATCTACGTCGGGCGCTCGCTGTCGGACGCGGCGCTGGCCCTCGCCCACGCCTCGCGGCCGGGCACGGTCGAGCTCGTCAGCCCGGACGGGACCCAGCGCATCGTCGGCTACCAGCCGGCCGGGGCCAGCGGCAACGACCTCTTCGTCGGGGTCGGGTTCTCGACCGACGTCGCCTTCGCGCCGGTCTGGCGCTCGACGTGGTGGAGCCTCGCCCTCGCCGGCGCCGGCGCGGTGGCGGCGTTCCTGCTGGCGTGGACGGTCGGCGACCGGCTCTTCCGCCGGCCGATCCGGCGCATCCTCGACACGGTGGCGAGCTGGCGCGCCGGCGACGAGGGCGCGCGCATCGGGATCGCGCCGGACGCGGGCGAGCTCTCGATCCTCGCGGCGGCGATCGACGAGTACATGGACAGCCTCGTCACCGTGCGCGCGGCCCGCGCCGAGGCCGAGCGGCGGCGGACCTTCCTCCTCCGCGAGATGAACCACCGGATCAAGAACATCCTCTCCGCGGTGCAGGCGATCGCCAACCAGACCTTCCGCGACGGCGGCTCGCCCGAGACCCTCGGCGTCTTCGGCAACCGCCTCGCGGCGATGGCCACCGCCCACGACCTGCTCGTCACCGAGACCTGGGAGAGCGCCGACCTGCGCGAGACGGTGGCGGCGGCGGTGCGCCCCTTCACCACCGACGGACGCGAGCGCTTCCGCCTCGACGGGCCGCCGGTGCAGGTGACGGCGAAGGCGGCGCTGGCGCTGTCGATGGCGATCCACGAGCTGTGCACCAATGCCGCCAAGTACGGCGCCCTCGCCGTGCCCGGCGGGCGGGTGGCGGTGCGCTGGGACCGCGGCGACGGGCGCTTCCGCCTGTCCTGGCGGGAGACCGGCGGGCCGCCGGTCGCCGCGCCGACGCGGCGCGGCTTCGGGTCGCGGCTGATCGAGACGGCGCTCGCCGGCGAGCTCTCGGGCGCGGCCGAGATCCGCTACGCGGCGGAGGGCATCGTCTTCGTGCTCGACGCCGACGCCGCGCACGTCGTCGCGCCCGCGGCCGACGCCGCGCACGGTCCCCGGGGATCGGGAGATCGCGCGACGTCTGGAGCGGGGTCCGTCCCGGCAGAGCAGGGCCGGCCACTCTAGATTCTTGAATTTGCGCGATTTCTCAATCACCGGACGATTCCCTCCGCTTGGAAATCGCTCTAGAACGGCAGCGGCGCGGCGAAGCTGACCGGGGCGCCGCCGTCGGGGTGGCGGACGCCGATCGCGAGGGCGTGGAGCTGGAGGCGGTCGGCACGCGCCGGGTCGCCGTAGAGCGGGTCGCCGAGGATCGGGTGGCCGAGGGCGGCGAGGTGGACGCGGAGCTGATGGCTGCGCCCGGTGAGCGGGCGGAGCTCGACGCGGGTGGCGCCGTGCTCGCGGGCGAGGACGCGCCAGTCGGTGACGGCCGCCTTGCCGCGCTCGAAGGAGACCATCTGCCGGGGCCGGTTCGGCCAGTCGCAGATCAGCGGAAGCTCGATGCGGCCGGCGTCGTCGGCGACCGCGCCGGCGACGCGGGCGACGTAGGTCTTGGCGACCTGGCGGCGCTCGAACTGCCAGCCGAGGTGGCGCTGGGCGAGGCGCGTCCGCGCCATCACGACGACCCCCGAGGTGTCGCGGTCGAGCCGGTGGACGAGGAGCGCGTCGGGGAAGGCGGCGCGGGCGCGGGCCTCGAGGCAGTCCTGCGGTCCCGGCGGCTTCGCCGGCACGGTATGCAGGCCCGAGGGCTTGTCCCAGACGAGGAGGTGGGCGTCGGCGTGGAGCAGGCGCGCGCTCATCGGGCGCGCCGCGCCGGACACGCCGCCGGCCCGGGCAGGGTTAACTGGTTAACGCCCCGAGACCCCCTGATCGGTATGCACCCGCGGCCGCCCGAGGCGAAGCGCCTCCGCGCGGCGTGGTAAACCCGGGGCGCGCGCCCCGTGCCCCGAAGGGCCGCCGGATCGAACGTCGCCCGCACGGCGCTCTCAGGAGGCGGCCGCGAAGCGGCGCACCGCCGGCAGGCCGCCGCCGAGGCGGGCGGCCCCGCGCCCGTCCGGCGCGCCCGCGCACGAGCCCGGCCCGCGCCTGCGTCGATCGCCGGCCCGCGGGCGTGGGCCGACGCCGGCGGCCGCGGCCCTCATGCCCGGAGCGCCGCGATGCGGCCGAGAAGGCCCGCGGTCGAGCCGTCCTTGCCGGCGGTGTCGGCCTTGCCCTCGACGAGGGGCTGGAGCGCGGTCGCGAGCTCCTTGCCGAGCTCGACGCCCCACTGGTCGAAGGAGTTGATCCCCCAGATCA